>NZ_JCBDGX010000169.1:0-6570 GCF_059834345.1 Vibrio sp. R11-SG3-ISO3-SZ | reverse complement strand
GTGATTTGTGCGATTGCTATGTCATTAGCGTGCATTGGTATTGCTGGAGAGCAGTGGCGCATTGAGGAGTCGACGATGTTTGCAGGCTTTGTATTGGTGTTTTTGGCATACAACGTTGTGATGAGTTATGTTTGGCGCATCACCAGCTGGTTACGTAGAGAATCTGAATCCAATGATTCAGTGGTTAAATTGTGAGCGTTGACGTGTGACCTTTGGTTTTTTTAACGACCAAACGCCACTTTTATTGACACGGTTTCATATGCGCCTATAATCTCAGCCCGATGGTAGTTATTCATAGCATTTATGGGTAGTTGGCGTGTACCAAACGCTGCCATCTTTTAAGGCCCTCTATGTCCTTAAAAATGACGTTTAACATACATGAGTATCTCATTTGTATGAAGCCAAGTCTTTGACTTGGCTTTTTTTTGCGCTCAAATAGGGGAATATTACGCCCAGCTAGCGCGGACGGTTGGCGAATACTCGAAAGAGATATCGTGTGTCACGATGGATTTGGATAAGCCATCACAAAATGCGTTTTAAGACTCTATCGGCTCTCACGCGGGTGATCTTGCGCATCAGCTTCTTCACCGGCAGCGGGTAATCCTCAAACTTCTCCACTTGCTTATATGTGCAGATTAACTGCGTGTGCTTGAGAATATTCTCCACTTCCAACTCGAACTGCGGGGTCAGGTGATGGTAGTCATCTCTGATGAGCAGCGCGTTTTCGAGATCTAGGCTCCAAGCACGTGGGTTGAGGTTGTTGCCCGTGATCATCATGTAACGCTTATCGACCCAAATCCCTTTCAGGTGGAAGCTGTTTTCATCGTGCTTCCACAGTCTCAAGGAGAGCTTTCTGGCGGCAATATTGGCTTCATTGGCTTTGGCAAACGCGCGCAAGTTGCGCTCGTAAAGATAAGGCAGGCCGCCAATGGTTTTGAACTCTTGCTCCGGGGAAATATAAAAGTCGTTGGCAGTCTTATCACCCACCACAATGGTGACTTTTACGCCGCGACGGATGGCTTTTTTCACCTCTTTCGCGACGCTGCGCGGGAAGTTGAAGTAGGGCGTGCAGATGAAAATCTCATCTTTGGCCATCGCCAGTAAATGGTTGATGCTTTGGTTGAGCTTGTTGCGCTTTTTCCCCACGCCGACAATCGGCGTCACCGCCACTTGATGCGCGCCAATGCTTTGCGGCTCAAACGGGTAACTGGCTTTGGCGAGTTGCGCGCGCAGTTGACGAATTTGCGCTTTGATCTGCGCGGTTTCCGGCTTGCTTGGGCACGCGAGATCGTTCACGGCCGGGTGCGCCACCATGGCTTCATCAATAAACTCGGCCATACTATCGGCGAGCGCTGGGTTTGCCAATACATGGTAGCGGTCAAAGCGGTAGCGTTCTTTATAATGAAGGTAGATGTTGTTTAAGCTGGCGCCGCTGTAGATGACTTCGTCATCAATCACAAAACCTTTGAGGTGCAGCACACCAAACACTTCACGCCCACGAACCGGAATGCCGTACACAGGTACGCGATGGGTATACTGCTCAGCAAAGCGCTTGTACATCGCGGCGTTGGTTTCGCCTGGCTCTGCGCCAATCAGCCCACGCTGCGCGCGGTGCCAGTCGACGCACACTTTTACATCGAGGCCTGGGTTGCGCTGTTTGGCCTCATAGAGCTCGGTGAGGATCGCTCGGCCGGCCTCATCGTCTTCCAAGTAGAGCGCAACCAGATAGATTCGCTTGCTTGCCTGACGAATCGCCTCAATTAAGCGAGTTCG
Source organism: Vibrio sp. R11-SG3-ISO3-SZ (assembly GCF_059834345.1). Taxonomy (NCBI): domain Bacteria; kingdom Pseudomonadati; phylum Pseudomonadota; class Gammaproteobacteria; order Vibrionales; family Vibrionaceae; genus Vibrio; species Vibrio sp. R11-SG3-ISO3-SZ. The sequence goes on along the minus strand of NZ_JCBDGX010000169.1, from coordinate 4,797 downwards.
AAAATCGGCCGCGGAAAACAGCGTTTCAAACTGAGCTGGATCCTGAGCCAGAGCAGGCAGTTGCTCAAACAAATTACGATTGGTCATCATGGTGACGGCGTTACCTTTATTTAAAGTGGACAGGGAGTTTAGCAAGAAATCGGTGATGGTTGATAGGTTTGCGTCAAGACGAAAGTGTATTTTTGTGTGTGGTGGAGAAGTTCCCCCTCACTTCAACTGAATACCGTGACGTTGAATATGAGCGAGTAAGGCCTCGGAGGTGACAGTGCGTGTGATGATCACATCGACGTTGTAGGGGAGCGTTGATTGCTCAAATTGGTCTTGAATTTGGGCGATGGTACTCATCGAAAGATGCGGACCCTCGAGAGCGAGATCGATATCGGAGCTGTCTTTAAAAGTACCCAATGCCCTTGAGCCAAACACCCAAGCGTGCTCGACGAGTGGGTGCGCCAGGACAATCTCTTCGATTAATTGGTATTGATGGGGTTTTAGACCCATCTCTGCAGCGCAGGTGCCGACGTTTGGGGTGAGCATAAGCGGGTTAACCTTGCTTAGCCTGCAAATAGTGGGTGACTTGTTCTATCACCGGCGCAAACGACTCTAAAATGAGTTGTTGAGCTTCGAGTACGTTGGCTTCGTCATAGGTATGCGACAGCAGGTTGCGTTTGCTCAACGCCTCCAATAGTGTTTCGCACTGCTCAGAGGAGAGGTGCTTCGCTTCCAGCGCGGTTCGAAAGACACTGCGCGGAGAGGCGACATCAAAGCCCTCGAATTCAAGCAAGTCTTTTAACGTTTTCCACGTCAGCTCGAAGGAAAACTCAAACGTTTGCACTAAACCCGCCAGTTCCAGTTCGTTGTAACTCTCTTGCGCGCAGGCTTTTTGGAGCCTTTGTTGTGCTTTGCTTAAATTTTGTAAACGTTGCTTCCAACGGTCTGGATTTGAATTCATCGTTGTTCACCTAGGCAGGATGGGTCTCGCTTTAATGGTTACTTTACTGTGTTTGGGGGGAAGTTCCTAGTGGGGGGAGTTCCTAGTTTCTAGTGGCGAGTTCTTAGAGGATGGGTAACTTATCGGTATGCTTTATCGTTATAGGCAACTCGTGATTTGATTTTGATTGTTAGTTCATCCATTATGGTTGTGTTAAATATTAACACTCATGGGTGAAAATATGTCACGCACAACGAGTATTACGATTGGCTCTCAGTTAGATGATTTTGTCGGTCAACTCATAGCGAGTGGTCGCTATGGCTCAACAAGTGAAGTCGTTCGTTCTGCATTGCGGTTGCTCGAAAGACAGGAGAAACAAACGACGGCTCTAAAAATGGCTATTGCAGCGGGTGAACAAAGTGGCGAGTGCTCATTATCCCTTCATGATATCGCGGCCAAAGTAAAGCAAAAACACAATGTATAAACTGTCCAATCTTGCCGCAAAGGATTTTGAGCAGATTTTTGAATACACGCTACTGAACTTTGAACCTGCTGCCTATCGTCTTCTCGGGATGTCTTCTCTATATATATCCACCTTCTACTCGAGGTTCGCCGCTACCATCCCCATCGCCACTAACTGTGGTTTACCCCGCACATAACGCTCAAACAGATTCTTCACATCATTTGGCAGCGCGTTTTTATCGAGCGTGGTAAAGCCATGTTGGGCGTAAAAGGCTTCGAGGTGAGGGTAGGCAAAGCAGTAGTCGTGTGGGCTGAGGATGTACTTTTGGCAATACTCAAGCAGCGCGTGACCCAGCCCTTGACCGCGCTGGCTCGGCACCACAAGCATGCCGGTTAATAAGCGATATTCAGCAAGGCTTCGAAAGCGTACCACCGCCGCTATTTCGGTGCCGATATAGCCCGCAATCACCAACTCATCACTCTTCGCCTTACCCGCCGGATAGTGCGCTTTATACAAGCGGTTCACCAGCGGCAGCTTCATCGCCTCAACCTCAACAATCTTTGAAAACACCCCAAACTCCTTGCCATGCATCTACCTCTCTCCATAATACCACCCACCACCCACCACCCACCACCCACCACCCACCACCCACCACCCACCACCCACCACCTCTAGGAACTAGAGACTAGGAACTATGCCCCCCCCCCTTCTAGGAACTAGGCACTAGAAACTAGGAACTCTCATTCCCATCGAGTAGAATATCAACACCTGTCAACCACCCAACCTTATCCATGCTGACACCCATGCCTGAAACCATTCAAACCCACGCCAACCTCGCTTGCCACCATACCTTTGCTATCGCGCAAACCTGTGAGGTGCTGATTGAAGCCCACACGCAGCAGGATATTATCGATATCTATCAAAGCCATGATTATGCGAGGTTGCCTAAGCTGATGCTGGGCAAGGGGAGCAATATGCTGTTTACCGCTCCGTATCAAGGTGTGGTGATCGTCAATCATTTGTTCGGAAAAACAGTGCAAGAGAGCGACACCCACTGGCATTTGCATATTGAGGCGGGGGAAGATTGGCCATCACTGGTGAAGTGGTGTGTAGAGTCTGGCTACGATGGGTTAGAAAACCTGGCCTTGATTCCGGGCTGTGCAGGCAGTGCGCCGATTCAAAACATTGGTGCTTACGGCGTGGAGCTACAAGATGTGTGCGAATACGTTGATGTGCTCTGTCTGGAGAGCTTTGAAGTACGCCGAATGCACGCGCAAGAGTGCCAGTTCGGTTATCGTGATTCGATTTTCAAACGCGATTTATACCAAAAAGTGGTGATTGTGGCGCTTGGCTTAAAGCTCGCCAAAGCGTGGCAGCCCAATATTGCTTACGGCCCGCTGCAAGGCTTTGCGCGTGAAAGCGTCACCGCCCAAGAGATTTTTGATACTGTGTGCCGCGTTAGGCAGGAAAAGCTGCCCGATCCGCGCGTGCAAGGTAACGCAGGCAGTTTTTTCAAAAACCCCGTCGTGAGCAAATCAGACTATGAAAGGTTAAGCGATGCGTTTCCAACGCTGGTGGCCTATCCCTCAGGGGATTCAGATGAAGGCGCGATGAAACTCGCGGCTGGCTGGTTGATTGATCAATGCGGGCTAAAAGGGCATCGCATTGGCGGCGCGCAAGTACATCCAAATCAAGCATTAGTGATTGTAAATACTGGCAACGCCAGTGCCGATGATGTGCTCACCCTTGCCGCGACGGTGCGCGCTAAAGTGCAAGCCACCTTTGGTGTCACGCTCGAGCACGAAGTGCGCTTTATGGGGCCACATGGTGAGACGCGCCTTGAAACGCTGCTGGAAGAGGGGCGAGTCAGCGCGGCGAAGTCGTCCATCGATAGCGCAGTGCAAGGAGAGATGCGATGAAAGAGCACCACACCAAACTCACGCTCTTGAGCCAGCTCAGTGATGGTCAATTTCACTCGGGTGAGGCGCTCGGTGAGCAGCTCGGCATCTCACGCGCGGCAGTCAGTAAACACATTAAAGGCATTCAAGAGTGGGGCGTCGACATCTTTCGCCTGCAGGGCAAAGGTTATCAGTTGGCTAAGCCGATGCAGTTGCTCGATGAAGCCGTGCTGAAAGCCGGCGTGGCGACGCCACTTGAGCTCATTCCGATCATTGACTCGACCAATCAACATCTTCTCAATCAAGCGGATAGCCTAACATCAGGCGCGGTCTGTTTGGCGGAATACCAAGCCAAAGGGCGCGGCCGACGCGGTCGAGAATGGATCTCACCGTTTGGCTCCAACCTATATCTCTCGATGTTTTGGCGTCTCGATGCTGGCATGGCCGCGGCGATGGGCCTGAGTTTAGTGGTCGGCGTGGCGATTGTCGAAGCCCTCGAAGCCCTCGGGATTGACGGTGTGAAACTCAAATGGCCCAACGATCTCTATTATCAAGACAAAAAACTCGCCGGGATCTTGGTCGAAATGTCCGGTCAAGCGGGCGGCGCTGCTAACCTTGTGATTGGCATGGGCATGAACCTGCAAATGGCCGCGGGCAGCGAGCGCTCCACCTCGGCGATTACCCAGCCTTGGACCTCACTCTCTGAAGTGACCGGGGAAAGCGTCGATCGCAATCAACTGGCGATCACCTTAATTAAAACCCTGCACCGCGCGTTGTCTGATTATGAACTGCAAGGGATGAACGGTTTTGTCGAGCGTTGGAACCGGTTGGATAACTTTCTCGGCCGTCCTATAAAACTCATTATGGGGCCAAGAGAGGTGTACGGTATTGCAAGAGGCATCAACGCGCAAGGCGCGGTGTTGATTGAGACAGAGCAAGGGGTAGAAGAGTATGTGGGCGGAGAAGTGAGTCTGAGGGGCGCATGAAAACGGGCGAGCGAATACTCCACATCATCAAACGCGAAGGCAGCGTGACCGCCAAGCAGATTGCCGATCTGCTGGATATGACGACCATGGGCGCGCGCCAGCATTTGCAAGCGTTGGAAGACGACCACTTGCTGGCGATTGAAGATATTCGCGTCAAAGTGGGTCGGCCGACGCGTCACTGGTCTTTAACGGCGAAAGGCCATCGCCATTTTGCCGATCGTCATGGAGAGCTGACGATTCAAGTCATCGACGCAGTAGAGCGTCTTTATGGCCTCGAAGGGGTGGAGAAGGTGACCCTTGATCGCGAAAGCCAAACCTTGGCGCACTATCAAGCGCGTATGCACGGCTGCGAGACGCTGGAAGCCAAGCTCAAAGCCCTAGTCGAGATACGCGAACAAGAAGGCTACATGGCCGAGTTCGAAGCCTGCGACGGCGGCTATCTGTTCACTGAAAACCATTGCCCCATCTGCCGCGCCGCGACCCATTGCCCCAGTTTGTGTCAATCGGAGTTGAACATTTTTC
>NZ_JCBDGX010000168.1:0-9377 GCF_059834345.1 Vibrio sp. R11-SG3-ISO3-SZ | reverse complement strand
ATGTCCGTTTTGGCCAACATATCGCTGACCACCATTTTGCCCAGATCCACCGCAGGGACCTGGCTAAATTCCGTACTTTGACGTGCAAACGGCGTGCGTAAACCGGCAACGATGGCGATGCGTTCGCCCGAGCGGGTCTTTAATTCCTGCTTGCCCATTGTTTCTCCTTAATCATGAGAGGTCTGACCACGCCATTGTAACGAGATTGTTAAAGCAATCAAACGGCCGTTTAAATAAACGTGATTTATGATGGAAAAGTAGCAGAGGGTTTGGAGGCGGTAAATGGGAGTAAAGTCAGGAAAAGGAAAAGACTGGTTAACACAACACAAGGAGGAGTAAACCCTGCATTTTTCTTGGGCGGATGGATTAGGTGTTAACCAGTCTTTTAGTTAGAGTACACGTTCAAGCTGTCACGCAGCTGTCATTGAACAATGCGGTGAATCGCGTAGTTAACTCATCATCCACAAAGGGATCGTGGCACTTGAGAGCAATTGGTTAGTTACGCCCCCAAACACCTTCTGATGAAGCTTCTGGTGTGCAAACGCGCCGGCAACGACGACATCCGCTTTGATTTCACTGGCCACCTCAAGCAACTGCGAGGCTGTGTTTCTTCTCGCTCGGGTAAACGTCAAACATTCCGCATCCACTCCGTGTCGTGCAAGGTAGGTAGCGAGATCGATTTGCGTCGGCTTTTTCGCTAATGAGCGCTCACTGGTCGCAACCACGACATTATCGACAAGTTTGAGCAGCGGTAATGCAGAACTTACTGCGTTTGCTGCTGCTTCATCGCCATTCCACGCAATCATTACCGTCTTAGGTGCAAAATGCGTCTGCGTCCTCGGCATCACTAGAACCGGTTTGCCGCCATGCTCTATCGCCGCTTCAAAGCTGACGCTTGTGCGCCCTGTTAGTGATTTAGGAATAATGATGATGTCCGATACTTTACCGCGCTCCGCCACCACCTCACCACGATAGCCAAAAATATCATGCCAAGTGGCACTGGTTTGGTTGAGACTCGACTCGCCCTCCACCACGTTAAGTGATTGACATAGCTCAGAAAATCGCAACTTAGCTTGCGACATATCATTACTGACGTAGTCGCGAACAATTTTACCTATCTGGTCATAGAATTTGCGTGACACGAGCCGCTGCTCGTGGGGCATCAGTTGCTCAGACCCCACTTGTGCGTGCAATACATCCAAGTGTGCCAGAAAAAACTTGGCCACATGTAAGCCTCCCTCGAGGCGGGTATCTCCATCCTCTTGCGAGGCAAAAGGCATGATGATCGATTTAATAGACATCTAGGTTATCCTCCGAATGGCCAAGGTAGATCCACGGCGTCCTGCAATAGGCCAATGGGCAAATCCAACAACATAAGATGGGTCAAACCAAGTAGAAAACCGCATGCCAATGTCGTCGTTGCGAAAGATCGCCATAAGCTCAGACCGGCTTTATTCATCAAGAATAAACAGAAGAACACACTAATTGAGATGACATAGCCGACTAAAAAGCACCCGAGCACCAAACCCGCCAACCAGTAGAGGTAGTGCATCATCGATGACGTGTTGTCATCAAACGCGTAGCCTTGCTCATATTCGTTATCAAAGTAAATCGGTGATGATGAGGTGTGCGTCAGTAACTGCACAATCACCACAGCGGAAAGCAACCACATACCACTCGCCACGACAATCGGGAAAATGCCCCCTAGGAAACTCTGCTGATATCCATCATAGATACCGTAAGCGAAAGCCAAGTTCACCACGACCGCAAATGCTAATTGAGGGGTACGTGGAGCAGGAGTGGAGGACGCTTCGTTGGTCGATTGCTCGCGCTTTTTCATATTTTGTCGGATCATAAAAACGAGTGAAAGTAATGTGAGCGCACCAATGATCATTACGCCGGGACGAAGTAAGAACGCTGCACCATCAAATTGAACCGCTTGATATAAATAGGTTTCCATTCCGGCAGAAAGAACAAAGCCGATAAGAAACGCAGGGCGAGGCCAATCAAATCGTTTCATAAGCACGCCCAATACACCGACTGCTAACAGTGTCACCAAGTCCCCTAAATCGCGGGTAGCTTGAAACGCTGCAAAACAGATCACCATAACCATAAAAGGAGCGAGTAAGGCATAGCGAATGGTGGTCAACTTAGCAACCCATGGCGAAATCAGCATACAAGCACCTGCACCAAACACGTTGGCAAGTGCTAATGACCAAACAATCGTGTAAGTAATGTCTAAATCAGTGCTGACCATCGCTGGTCCAGGCTCCAAACCGACCAATACCATGCCACCTAAAAACACCGCCATGCCACCAGATCCAGGAATACCAAACAGCAGAGTGGGCACTAAACCACCGCCCTCTTTCGCGTTGTTTGATGACTCAGGTGCAATGATGCCACGCACATCCCCCTGGCCAAAATCAGGCTTGTCCTTCGTGGTTTGCACTGCGTGTCCGTAGGCTATCCAATCGACCACACTTCCCCCCAAACCTGGCAAAGCACCGATGATGCAGCCAATGACACTGCATCGTAGAGCAAGCCACTTGTTTTCGAAGAAATCTTTTACCCCCGATAGCCATCCGGAACCAAGTTTGCTGGCACTGGCTATTGGCTTGTTTTGGCGAAGGAGATCGATGATCTCTGGCAAAGCGAAAATTCCCAAGCCCACGACAACAAGTGGAATGCCGTCCATCAAATAGAAATTATCGAACACCATTCTATATTCGCCGGTGGCTGGCGCACTGCCGACACTACCCAGCATCACACCCAACCCACAGGCCGATAAGCCTTTGACTAAACTTCTTCCTGCTAGAGAGCCCACCATGGTCAGACCAAGTAACGTCAGCATAAATAGCTCACCAGAGCCAAATGCTAAAATCACCGGACGAGCCACCAGCACAAAGCCAGTCAGAACCACAGCACCGAACAAACCACCAAACAAAGATGAGGTGAACGCCGCAGATAACGCTCGCGCAGCTTGCCCTTTCTTTGCCATAGGAAAACCATCCAGTACGGTCGCTTGTGAGCCACTCGAACCGGGAATTCCCATCAATACAGAGGTGAAGGTATCAGAGGTAGGGATAACGGCAACCAAACCAATCAACATCGCGAGTGCTGAAACCGGATCCATGCCATACAGAAACGGCAGCAACAATGAAAGACCCGCAATCCCCCCTAAACCTGGGAATATACCGATCGCTAAGCCCAGCATCACGCCCCCTAACATGTAGGTAATGTGCTGGACGGTAAGTATGGTCTCTAGGGCCAAAAACAATTCACTAAACATCGTAGAACCTTTGAACGCCAACGTCGTCAGACGGAGAATAGAGGGACAACTAAATTGAGGAATGAGAGAGAAGAGCAGCGCTCAGAGCGCTGCTCATTGAGAGTTACAGTTTGGTGTTGTACTTATCAGCAAGCCATTGAGCGACCCACTCTCTGCTGCTCTCATCGAGTGACAGAATCGCTTCTACCGCTTTGTCTGCCTCCTCGCCCGTTAGCTGTTGATAGTTACCCAGTACGTCTTTAGCTCGAGCTTGGAACTCTTCGTCTGCAACGAAGGTTTTTGCTGCATCACGCCAGGCTTGTTTGACCGCTTCTGGCGTTGAATCAGGAAGGAAAAACATTTTCTGAGCCACGAAACCTGCGACAAAGAAAGAACGCCAAACTTTGAAACCTTGGGCATTCATGTCCCCATTGGCTTTCTGATAGACCTCAGCGAAGTGTGGAATATCGGGGAAGTTAGGATCGCGCTGAAGTTGACCGTTGTCATCCAACACACCCAAACTAAAGATTGGGATCGCTTTGCCTTCCTCTACCAGCGGGGTTACCTTCTTCAAATAGGCAGAACTGGTCTGAGAATCTAAATTGACTTCGCCACGTTCAAAAGCGAGGCGACCAGCACCACGACCTTTCATACCAAAGACAGCTTTGACATCAGCACCCAATAGATCAAGCGCTAACAAAGGCACCAAATCAATCGTTGTCGCACCTTGACTGGCATACTGAAACTCTACTGAGCCTAGGTTGGCAACAAAATCATCCGCATTGTTGATACCAGTACTCGGAGATACGTAAATCACACCGCCGGTAGGCGACGCCATCACGACATCCCAATCGTTGTAATCGTATTTGACACGGCGGTCACCGAGTAGATAAGTAAACTGAGTCGATGCGGAGCTCGCGAGGACATCCAAACCGTTGTCTTTGGCTCTGCGGGCAAATTGGTTAGCCCCTTTAGTTGAACCGCCACCAGGCACATTTTTGACCACGACAACAGGCTCACCAGGCAGCGTTTGGCTAAAGTAAGGAGCAAAAAATCGTGCCCAAGTATCCGTACCACCTCCCTCTTTATATGGGACGGTAATTTGAGCACGCTCGCCATCAAAGGAGACATCCTCTGCCAGTACCGACGGGCTCAGAGAGGCGACCCCTAGGGCAACCATTGCGGAAAACAGTGCCGTAGTACGGCGAATAAACTGGGGGTAAGTGGGTTTGCTCATTGGCATGAATGCCTCCTCAAATCCTTTGATTGCTTCTCGTTAATCTTGTTATCTATCGCCCAATATTGCGATGCGTTAACACTAATCACTCAACCTGTCATCAAACTGACAAGGACAACCTCATTAACAAAAATGTTACATAGATCGACTTTACGACGAGAGTGCGAAGCCGTTTGCTAGCAGACACATTAGTGGCTAACAAACACCTCGCCCTTGAACAAAGGCCGAGACGTTCTGACTAACGCCGCTTGAGCGATGATCGGCTCTCCTTCACCTTCTAAAATACTCATTTGCACATCAATTTTTCCGCTTGGGTGCTCAACCACTACACGCTCATCTTTGCTCGGCGCTGCCAGCGAGTGAGTGACCGTACCGGGAATCAAACAGGCAGACGCAACACAAATAGCGCCGGTCACCGCATGACTGGCATGGCAATTGTGGGGGACTAAATAGCGAGAGGTAATGGTTCCACCGGATTGAGGTGCGGACACAATGGACACTTTAGGGATCACGCTCGAGCGAACATCACCTAGCCCCATCAGCTCACCCGCCTCAATGCGAATCGCTTCGATGCGTGCCAGTAGATCATGATTCGCATCAATTTCGGCTTTGCTCTCTGTACCCATAATGCCCAGCGCTGATGCGGGTATATGCACCATAGGAACAGCGGCATCAATGCAGGTTACATCGACATCAAGAATGCGTTGTTGACGTTGACCCGTTGGGAACAGCGCCCCTGTTTTTGCTCCGCCCACGTCAAGGAAGTTCAACAAGACTGGTGAGCCCGTGCCAGGGACGCCATCAACCGTGACATCCCCGTCGAACTTTAAGCGTCGATTCGGCGTTTCGGCTGTGACTTCTATGATGGTGTTGGTATTGACGTTCTTGACTCGGACCGTCGTCGTACCGTCTTGAAGTGAGATAAGATTCTTTTCGGTTGCAAACGCAATGATTCCAGACAAGATGTTGCCGCAGGAGGGTTTGGTATCCACGATCTTCTCCTCCACGCCAACTTGAGCAAACAGATAGTCAAGATCGACTCCTAGCGAGTCAGACAACGAGACGATCGCCACCTTACTGGTCAACGAGGTGCCCCCACCAATACCATTGATTTGCTGGACATCACCTGATCCCATGATGCGTATCAGCAACGCATCACGTTCATCTGGGTCACTGGGGAGATCTTGTGAAAGAAAATACGCGCCCTTCGAGGTGCCACCCCGAATAAGCATGCAGGGAATTAGATGAGAGTGTGTCATTCCTTCGCTCCTTAGCAATCACACCACTTCCTGCTTGAAATGGCTGCGTAAGGCTACGAAACGAACCTGTCACCGAACTGACACACGCATGCGTGGACAACTCAATCGTAATTTTTGAGAGCGCTCTCCCACTCTGTCGTCACCACCTCCCGTTTACTCTGATCTGAGAACACCATGAGTCGCACGTCCAGAGGAATTGGGTTCAGTTGATCTGCATAGTGTTGACGTAAATATGCGGCGGATTTTTCACTAGTAATATCTGTGCGAATCGGCGGCATATTGGTTTGTTCAGCCATGACCCATTGGCCAGACAAAGACAAGATGTAATCAATGAAGGCTTTTGCGGTATCGGGCTGTTGAGTGGTTTTATTGATAAAGGCGCTGCGAATGATTACGGGTGTGTAGTCTGTCAGCGACACGATCACGATGTTGTCATCCAACTCTTGCCAGCTTCTAGCGTATGATCCGAGCACGTTGTAAGCCATAAGAAGCTCACCCTCACTGGCCGCTTTAAGCATCGAACGGGTGCTACCAAAAGTGCGTGCCTGGGCGGAATTAAACAGCTCAAGAAACTGACCGTAATTTCTTGCCTGCTGCCTTTCAAAAGACCAAAGTAAATAACCGATCCCCACTCGGCGGATATCAAACAGGCCGATTTTCCCGACTAACTCACTGCTGTATTGACGGATAAAGCTCAATAATTCAACGCGGTTCATTGGGGGCACCTTACCGTCAATGAAGGCTTTATTAAACACTAAAACTGCAGGCTCAAAGCTAAAACCAAACAACTCATCACGCCATTGACTCCACTCCGGCAATACACTCTGCGAAGTACCGTAGCTCGACATCGCGACCTGATGAGGCAATGCGTAGCCATCATTCACTAGCCGCAGTTGCAAATCCATCACGGAACTGATGGTGATATCGGGCTGTGGCTGAATGTTATCGCGAACATACCGGTCTAGATCATTACTGCTCATCCAGCGGTAATCGATCTTAACCTCTGGGTGACGCATTTTAAAATCATCCAGCATCGGCTTCATTTCTGACTGATATGCCGCGCCATAGATCCGCAGTGGCAACGAAGCCTCATCAGCCGCACTGAAACCAAACCATAGGAGCGCAACCGCTAACCACCCGATACGCTTCATTCGCTTACCTCTTGCCACGCTGTATAAGGAAACTGTATTTCTACCGTCAGCCCCGTTGGGACACTGTCTTTTAGCAACAATACGGCTTGCATCTTCTTCGCTACGTCAGCCGCAATACTCATCCCCAGACCGGTACCGGCTTCGTCGGTCCCCGCGATACGATAAAAACGATCAAACACCAAAGGCTTATCAGCATCGCTAATACCGGGGCCGAAATCACGTATCACCACGACGGCTTTGCTACCCATATGGCTGACTTCCACTTCCACTCGACTGGATGCTGGCGAGTATTTAATGGCATTTTCAACGAGGTTCGTCAGCATTTGCTCAAGTGCAAAGGCATCCCCGCGTACAGAAAAGGCCGTGTCCGCGTCATAACTTAGCTCTATCTCCTTTGCCAACGCATTCATCGCCAACGAACGACACACAGCTGCCGTTAACTGATTCATGTTCACCCACTGGGGCTCAACACTTCGATATCGGTGCTTAATGGTTGCGTGATTAAGCAGTTGATCAATGGTCCGTTCGAGCACATCGCACGCCTTGAGCACGTTCGCTAACGATCGTGCGGTCGCCTCATTGTGATCTCGACTCAGAATCAAACCGACTTGCGCGCGCATGCCGGCAAGCGGGGTTTTCAACTGATGCGCCGCTTCTCCAGTAAAGTTTTTCAGGTTTGTCAGCGTGTCATCCAACTGAGACATAAAGGTGTTAACGGTCTCAATCAAGTGGGACACTTCCTCAGGTGCATCCATATCGATGGGTGTGAGATCCACATTGGAGCGACTGGCGATTTTCTGGTTAATCACGTTTAAAGGTTTAAGTACCATAGCAATCAGTACGAGAATCACCACAAGGGCACAACTGACCACACCGACCAATAGCTTGAATGCCACATCTGATAGCTCTTTTTCCCAATGGGTCCTGGCTTGAACCGTCTGACCCACCAATACCGAGACCACTTGCGCCCCCTCACTGGTGTTCACGGAGCGGCTGACCAAGGCAAAGCGTACATACTCATCAAACATGGTGTGGTAGAAAAAATGGGGTTTGATCTCTAACTGTACGGGATATTGCTGAATGTGTGATTGAATTGTTGTATCGCTGAGCAAGGAAGCATAGCCCGTGATAAATTCATCGTGATTGATGACAACAGCATAAAATACTTTGTCCCTGGGAGAATCTGATAAACCGGCAAACGCAGAGAAAGGCAGGTCAACGCTGACTTGCAGGTGCTCAAACCTTACCTGCTCTAAAATTTGTAACGCTGAGTTGGCGAGCGGGCGATCGAACGCAATTTGCGCTGTCTGATACGCATAGCGCTTGACAGCGAGCATAGAGAGCAAGCCAATAAACAGCAGCAACATCGTCGCATAAACAACAAGCTGAAAACGTAAAGAACGAGTAGAAAATCCCTGAAAAACGGGCAATGAGGCGATCATCCTGCTTTGGCCATCACATACCCAAGGCCACGTAGTGTTTTGATCTCCACCTCACTCTCGGACAACGCTTTTCTGAGACGCCCTACGTATGTCTCAATTGCGTTCAGATTCGGCGGATTGTCATAGCCATACAGATGGTCGATGATCTCTTCTTTACTGAGAACGCGATTCGGGTGACCGAGAAACACTTCCAACAAGCGATACTCTCGCTGTTTGAGCTCCACCGTCTTACCCTTCACCTGCACCGTGGCACTGGCTGCATCAAAACAGATGTCACCAAATTCGATAAGGTTGTGATCTTGCCCTTGACTCCTGCGCACAATAGAACGACATCGCGCCTCTAGTTCACCCAAGTCAAATGGCTTACAAAGGTAATCATCCGCACCTAAGTCAAGCAGTTGGATTCTATCGAGCACCTCGTTTCTCGCCGTCAGTATCAAAATAGGCGTATCGTAACGTTGGCGAATTTTTTTTGTGATCTCTTCTCCAGAACGATGCGGAAGATTCAAATCCAAGATGATTAAGTCGTATTGAGTGTGAGCGACCAAGGCATACGCCACTTTTCCATCGTAGGCACAATCAACTCCATGACCTAAATCAGTGAAGCGCTGCTCCAATGATTGGCTGATCAAACGATCATCTTCCACTATCAAGATTCTCATCGGTCCTCAACTTTCCTTGTAGGCAATGCAACAAATGCATCACTTTTATCCTCAGTTTATAACATCAGACAAGGTAGGGTGACAATCCAGGTTGTCGGCTTTTGCCAAACACTGTGATCATCAAACACCGCCGCCTAAACGGGAGAACAGCGTTGCTGCGCCGGGCATTTTCTCGAGGCAAAAAAAAACCACACAGAACTGTGTGGTCGGAATGTATAAAGCAATTAACTAACGCCAATTGAAAATAATCAGTTTCCTGATTAGGAGAAAGTAAAGTCAGCCTTCAAAAGGAAGTGTCATCTTGCTCAACTTGTCAGCAGATGCCGACTAGATGACAGGAGTTACTATACCTGTTGCC
>NZ_JCBDGX010000167.1:0-46084 GCF_059834345.1 Vibrio sp. R11-SG3-ISO3-SZ | reverse complement strand
GCTTCGGCCAGTAATCGTCTGGTGAATGTAATAGCATAGGCATGCTGCTTGAATAGAGCCTGAATTGGAGGGTGGGCGAGCACAAGAGGTAAAATATGGTTGACCAATTCTTCAACGTATCTCAAGTCGAGTTCACCATTTAAGTGGTATGAGTAGTCCCCGCATAGCTGAAATCTGACATCCTCATTGAAGTCCAATGAGTGCTTAATTTTCGTTGTCGATTTATAATGGCCATAGGCAAAATGCATGATTTTTTGGTCTAGTGGTACTAATAATCGGTCAGCTCGCGGAATCATAGCAAGCGCCCATCTTGCAAAGCGTAGCCATTTTAGCCTGCCATACGCCTTTAGCACTTCAGTTTGTGAAAATACTGAAGGCAAAGTTTCATCTCTCAGTCCGAACACACAGATACAAAATTTGTAGACGAATGGCAGTTTATACACGTCTTCAATTCTACTCATAGGGTACTTAAGTTGGCTTGAGAAAATTTCAGTCGCTCGTTTTGTATTGAGAGTGACCCTGTTATTGTTTCGGTCAACCGAGAAACACTCGGTTCGTTTTAGCCCATTAAGAACAGTTTCCCTTCCAGCAAACCGGCCCTTAAAAACGTCGACCCCTTCTTTGGTTGGGTTGTGTTTGATCAGGTAGCGATTGTATCGCCACAGTACCGTTTCCTGTTCAATAAGCTCATCGTAATCCAATCTCTTTTTGTACTTTTCCAGATCTCGTTTCTTCTGAACCACTCGCTTAATAAATGGCAAGGGTAATAACAGGTACAACCATGTCGTTTTGAACATGACCATATATTCAATGCGATAGACGTGCTTATACTCGAGCTGTGCCCAGCTCTCTAATGCGAGCAAACTGTGCACAATCGATTTATGGGCGCCGGTGACTGAATCAGGTAAGAACGGAACATGTGACCAGAAAAGGCTATCAATTAGTCGGTATGCGGCCCACGGAATTGTGATCGCTTCATCGAAGTAGGTAAATAAGACGAAGAGCAATGCTAGATTAATCAGAATGACGAGGCCTAGTCCCTCGTTACCCATTCTATCCTGACTCATGCGCTATATCCTCTCTAATCCTTCAAGTTCACGAAGCTTATCTAGCGTCTCATCGATAAGAGGCATGCTTCGATATACCAACGTGTTTCGGTAGTATACGCCCTCATACCAGTTACTTAGGTTTTTTGGTGAAGTAATCATTAAGTAATTTGGAAAGGCGCAGCCAGACACTATTTGTTTGGCTTTGTGCAAATGATCAACTAGCAGACGAAGTGTTTGAACAATACAAGTGAGTAATATCAGTAGGGCGTAGGGCGGCTTGATGCCAAAGATCGTGAAGTCGGCGTTAAACACCATGTTGAAACAAATCACGAGCATCGACAACAAAAATGCGACAACAATAACGCCGTCCAATTTGGCCATCTTTGAGTATTGTTGGACCAATCGTTTTTGTGAGTCACTAGTGATGTTGTTTTGAAGAATATGCTGGCAGTACTGTTCAGGGGAGATCTTTGCAGGTAAAACAGCTCCATTGGAGTCCAGTGCGGCAAAAGCTTTCTTAAATGGATGTTCGTACTTAGCGTCTGTAAGCGTTGATCTCCAGCTAGGTACCATTAATTTGTAGAGAGCGGTTTTTATCATACGTGGCCACCCTTATTCGTAACACAAGATAGGTTGAACGTATTCGTACCCTTCTCGTTTGGCTTTACAGCGAAAATCTAGGCTAGTGTAGTGTTGTTTTGGCGAAACCACCGTGATGTATGATTGAGTGACGTTATCATTGACGTAGGACACAGTGAACAGAGGGTAATCACTACCTAGACGCTTAGATACACACCCAAACACCGTATTAATACTATTGGCGCCGCGGTGAGCCTGAGACATAGGTTGCAATTGCGCATCTCGCTTTAAGCTCCAACAAGTACGCGATAGGTTATCATTGAGCCCCTTTTTCTCTTCGGAGGTGAAATGGCTAGGTAAACGTACAAACAGCTGTTGCCATTCTGCCCCGTTGCTAAGGACCACATCTTCATTGCCAATCATGTCTTTCAGGTATCGGCGA
Organism: Vibrio sp. R11-SG3-ISO3-SZ; assembly: GCF_059834345.1. Taxonomy (NCBI): domain Bacteria; kingdom Pseudomonadati; phylum Pseudomonadota; class Gammaproteobacteria; order Vibrionales; family Vibrionaceae; genus Vibrio; species Vibrio sp. R11-SG3-ISO3-SZ. The sequence goes on along the minus strand of NZ_JCBDGX010000167.1, from coordinate 44,014 downwards.
ATATCGCTCATACCTGTGAAATGACGGGTGTTCTCCAAATAGTCTACAGTGGTTTGAATTGGTTGTTGGATGTTATAAGTTGCAGCTGGCTGCAGTGGAAATGAACACCCACTGGCAGTAAAGGCTGCAATGCATACTGCTATTGCTCTATTGATCATAGATTCATCTCCAAATAACGTTTTGTAGTCGCATAATCAGTTGCTGTGAACCACATGGCTTTAGGGGTAAAAACTAACGGCGTTACTCCATCAAGCGAAAAGTCGGCTAAAGCACTTTTGGTTTCTTCGATCAGAGTCCTTGTTTCATCAAGCTTAATGGTGCATTCATATGGCGCTCTATCCACCGGCTTATTAGTTGCTATTTTCTCTAGGACGGAGACGCGATCTTCTGCGCACAGCATACTTTGCACCAAGGTGGTACCGCGGCTTGAGATTTTATCGTGATAAAGCGTGGGGATAATTCGTACGGAATGCCCTTCACTAATCAGGCGACTTATGGTTGTTCGATACAGTGCCTTGCATGATGGGCAAGTAGGATCAAATACAACAACTAAGCTGGTCCCGTTCGAATTCTTATCGCCAATAACGAATGAGGGCCTAGTGTTGAGTTTGGCGGCCAGCGGTAAACTTAGTGGGTAAACTTCTTCATCCCCTTCCTTGCAATAGAAAAAGTCGCAATAGTTTGGTATTGCTGATTCCAATGCGCCTTGCACCTGTTCACTGCTACTTGATGCTAAATCTTTGCTTGGCTCACTCACTGTGGCCAGCTCTTCGTGATGGGATTTATCGGGGGCGGGGGCATTGACTTTGGCTCTCTCCGATGCCCCAACGCCTTCCGTGGCCCTTAACGCCTCAATTAGCAGATGGTTTATATCGTTTGACGGCTGCTGCACGGTTTGAGCTTCAAAGCGTTCGGAATTTTGAGTGAGAAACGGATGATCTTGTTCGTTCAAAAAACTCAGGTTCACAAGGGATATTGCTCCAGCGACCAGAGCAGTGGTGTTGATGACCTTTAACCATTTGTCCATGTCATGATCTCAGCTATGGATGTAATGGAATATATGGTATATTATTTTTTGTGTATATTCTAGGAGAGGGTTGATATGGAACTTAAAAAATTGTCACTCGTACTATGTGTCGCTGCGCTTTCTGGTTGTGGCGATGAGCAGAAGATGGACATGGTAATCTCATCCACCGCGAGTCTAAGTAAAGCTATCTCAGGACAGACTACGGCATTGAACAAATTGGCTGTAGACGATGATTTACGTGTCGCAAAAGCGATTGCATCTAGTAGCAAATTGAGCTCAATTGCTGCTTACATGATGCAACAACAGGACACAATCGGTATGACGCCTGATATTGTGTCAAAGGTACTGTACGCATCTGAGCAGATTAATCGAGACCAAATGGAGCATCGCATGTATCAATCGCTGATGGCCAACGGATTGCCCTTCTCCACCAAAGTGGTCACAGATGACGGCATGAACAAGACGTATAGTGTGCGTGGCTCTTGGATGGTTACCGCACCGTCAGGCAGTGATTTTTATACTCAGTATCCGTCTTACGCGCTTGAGTTGATGCCATTTGAACGAATTAGTTACGGTGATAGTGTTTGTGAAGAGGGGTATTCACCCATAGCCGTTCATGCACTAATGAAACGTGGTGCTGATGTTCCAGATGTTCAAGTTCACGTTCAAGAGCAGACTAAAGGTTGGCAAGTATTACTGCCAGACACTGATTTCTATCAAGCAGTGAAGAACTACCGAGTACTACTAGACGTGCGTTGCAAGCAGGTATAGGTTGGCATGCAGTGTACAAGAAAGGGCTCCCTCATGAGCCCTTTTTTTTATACGTAAGTTTGATTTTGCAGGCTTGCGATTTCATCTAAATCTGGCGTGTTGTCTGATTTGATATGGTACTCATGACCATTCGAACACCGGAATAGGTGATTTTGAATATGTAGCGGTGTCGAGCAAATAGGGCATCGGTCTACAGGCTTTTTACTCGGCCCAGTATTTTCACTTTGCTGCGCCTTCCACGCTTCAAAGTCTGGCTCCATATTACTATCCGCCGGTATGAATGTTTTGCAGCGCTTGCGCCCTTTATCAAAGCTATTTGAACAGAAGAACTTGTCTTTTGCTTTGGTCAATTTTAACTTGCCATTTTTACACACAGGGCAATCATGCAAGCGGTTGTACTCTTCTTGTTGCTGCTTGAACTTATCGTAATCTGGAGCACCATCGGTCGCTACGCTAAGGAAGGTACTGCAAGGTTTTTTACTAAAATTGTTGCTACAGTAAAATTTGTCTTCTTTACGTGTAAGCCGCAAAAAGCCACCGCTGCAGGACGGGCATTTGTACTTATGTTCTTGATCCCATTGGTTGTAATCAGGCAGTACTTCTCCATGACCCCCAGTTAGCGCTGGTACGATAAATTTGTGCCGCTTGTCTGGGCAATAAAAGTACCGAGTTTTGTCTTCCTTCTCAGGAGTCAAGTTCAGGTGTTTATCACAAAGGCGGCATTTGAAATCCGTTTTCTCCGGTGGGCTAAATTCGTAATTCGGGGCGTCTCCCTTGTCAGGGTAGAAACCATCGCATGTATCATGGTAGCACTGCCAGTATGGAACACCTTGCTTTGACTCCTTGCGCAACAAACTTTGACGATTACATTTCTTACACATTTCAGATCTCATGCTACCGAGTAACGTGGTAGAAAATGAATCAATCTCCAAAAGAAGCTCTTGGTTGGCCTTGGGGACCACATACTCGTATTTCGTCGTTCCATTCGCTATTCTATCTAGCGAAGCTTCCATATCTGCAGTGTACTCATAGTCTGCAAACTGAAATTTACCTCTCAGGTTTTCTATAGTCGTTCTGCCTGCCGGCGTTGGCATGATAAATCTACCATCTTTTTTACAATACGAACGTTTATAGAGTGTGCTAATTGTACTGGCGAACGTCGATGGTCGACCGATCCCTCTTTTCTCAAGTTCTTTGATTAGGGTTGCTTCAGTGTACCGCGCTGGTGGCTTTGTTGTTTTCTTCTCAATCTCAGCATTAGTAACTTTGATAGACTCACCCTCAGTAAGTGGAGGGATTGTTTGGACCCGAGTTTCATGCGCTTGCTCTTCGTCGTCACTTACTTCGTTGTAGATCTTCTTCCAGCCTTCAAATTTGGTGATCCGTCCCGAGGCGATAAAATTTATCTCAGTGTTAGCGATCGCAAAATTGGCGTTCAGCACGACATCCGTCTTGTCATAGACTGCATCACTCATTTGCGAAGCAATTGTTCTACAAAAGATAAGCTGGTACATCGCTTTCTGGTTGCTATCATCGATTTCGTTTACGTTGAGATGTAAGTTCGTGGGCCTGATCGCTTCATGACCTGCTTGAGCCCCCTCCGCTACTTTATGCTGATTCACTTGAGGTGATAGATACTGTGCATCTTGATTTGCTTGCCATTGCTCTATAAAGCTGCGAATAATCTTGATTGAGCTCGGGTCGTACGCAGTTGAGTCTGTTCGGTGATAAGTGATTAACCCCGCTTCAAACAGCCCTTGTGCCGCTTTCATGGTGGTGTCCGCACTAAACCCTAGCGCGCTTGAGCAGGCTTGCAGTAGGCTTGATGTCGTAAATGGAGCAGGGGCTTTTGTTCGTGTTTCTCGTTTTGTGAACGATTTTACGGTTACCAGTCCACGACTAAATACTTCTTTCTGAATCGCTTGGATGAATTGACCGTTTGTAACATGCCTTGGTACCGGCTTGCCGTTGGTTGATAGCTCTGGAGTGAGTACTTGGTCTAAGTTGCCACTCTTAACAATACCCTCAACATCTAAACGAGACGTCCATTGCTTGTTACCTACACCGTGCACCAATTGAAGATCCAAATAGGCGACACGACTAAACTTATCGATAAGCTCTTGCCTTTCTACTACTAAGCGGCACGCTGGGGTTTGGACTCGACCTGCACTTGGTGTGCTTAAGAGAGCTTGGGTGACAGGAGATACCTTGTAACCAATTAGTCGGTCAAGTACACGGCGAGCTTCCTGACTGTATACTTGACTCATCTCGATTTTTCTTGGATTACTTAATGCGTTTAAAATCCCTTCTTTATTGAGGTTGTTGGTGGTGCAGCGCACATAGTTATCCTTTAGTCCAAGACTCTCAATTAGATGGAATGCTATCGCTTCACCTTCACGATCTAAGTCGGTCATCAATATGACCTGAGTGGCGCGCTTGGCCATAGCTCGCAATTTTTTTATGACGTCCGGCTTAGTTTCAACGTAGGTGGGACGCAACTCATCGGTCAACCCTAACGTATTTGAGGGTAAGTCTCGTACATGACCAATACTGGCGGCTACCTCAAATCCGGCGCCAACGTATTTTTTAACGGTGCCTATTTTCTTTGGCGATTCCACTATGATGAGTTTCATGCTTATCCCACCTTTTTGCTATGCGTACATTTCTAGATAATCATCAATCATGACTTCTATGCCTTCTATCGCGATCGATGATACGGTGCCATCGCGATAGCACGACGCGGTATGTACAAAACTACCTTCTTGGTCTGACTTTGTGACACTGTAGCTATTGATCGTGTCGCTGTTTGCCGATTCGTCGTCAATCGCGACTTCAATGGTGCTAGCGTGAATCATAAATAGCGTTAGATCTTCTGCGTCGTAGTAATTGACGTCTTCAAGGTCTTCAGTGACTGCGTCCTGATTCGGGATATGGGCCGCTACTTGCGGCCATAGTTGAGTGATGTGCATCTCTATCTCCATTTACATCTTTGCGCTCGCGGCGAAAATATCGTAAATCTCTTCATCTTCTTGACTGTCGAGTTCACTCATAAGACTGACTGAGTTGTGCTCTTCAGGCGCTGATTCGCCACGCTCAGTTTTGACTTCATCAGGAGCGTACGCATTGGAGTCACTACGACTATCGGTCATGTCTATCTCATCTGGGCCAGCGTGTTGTTCATTTGGTAGCTCTGCCGTGATATCCAATGTCTCTACCGTTGAGGTGTCCTGACTTTGCTCTTTACTGATTACGCCAGTTTTTATCTCATCAATAAGGTCACCTTTAACACTTTGAGCAACTGTAGTGTCTACTTGTGCAGCGGACGAACTAAGGACATCTTCGATATCCATCTGGTCTTCAATGTCGCCAGTTTTCGTCGCGGAGCTTTCGATTTTCGACACCACGCTTTCCAGTTGTGAATGAGTTCTCCCTGACATCTGAATGTCGAAGCCGTTTTCGCTCAATCTGTCCAGCACGAAAACGAGGTCTTCTTGGGTGTTGAAATTGAAACTCAAGGATAGTCCTGTTCTGGCGTTTGGAGTGCTCCGCGATGCTTCACGACCATCAAACGGATCTGCCACCCCTAATCCCATACAGCCGGCCTTAGTCTTAGGCATCCGAACGACAAACTTCCCTGAATGCCCAAACATGATCGTTCCCTCTTTTTTGCCAGCATCGGTGTCGGTCGCCGACTTATGATCGAAGATAAAGAGCTGACCATTTATGGCACCCATTTCATGGCCTTTGATGAGTAGATTTTTGTCATCATCAGTGGCCGAAAAGCTTTTCGACATGATTTCTCGTAACCCTAGACCATGTCGTGCTTTTATGGCGGGATAGGAGGCTTTCGTATCACTGTCAACGAGCATTACTTGGCTACCGAGTTGCGCTTCTGCATTGATGCGAGCTGCTTCGACAATGTTACCGGTTAATACCACAGCATGGCTCGTTGCACCTTCAAGCTTCAAACCTTCAAATTGCTCGCAAATTGGGTGCTGTCGTGAATACACGCCTTGAAATGAGGACTTAAGCTCATCTTCCATATTATTTGAGAAGTACAGCAAAGATTCGAAAGTTGTGTCTCGGTTCAACTCACCGTTCGTGCTTGCAGTCTGGACTGAGTAGGAGTATGGGTCCAAAATCGACTCCATTTTGCGTGGAAGGGTAATGCCGGTGATAACCATGCCATGGTTTCTATCGTAGAAGTCCCTATACACACCGCCAAGTTCTAGATTACGTAGTATGGTGATAATGCGTGTGACATCTTCATTTGCTATCTTGACCTCGTTACGACTGTTGTTATCACTGAGTGCGTCACTAACGCTATGGTAGAACGTAGCGTGCTTCATAAATTGGACTTTAGTATTATGTTTGTTTAGCTTGTGCATCAAAACTTCATTTTTGTGTTGCATCACATACAGCGCTAAATCCCCTAATGAAGCACCTTTCTTCTCTACAAATAAATCTAGCTTGTCTTGACTTAGCTTTATATCTGATTCAATTGCGCTAGGGTCGACACTGACCGGAGGACTTTTTATTTGAATGGATTGCACCAATACCGGTTTATCAAACTCACTCTCGTAGTGCTCTTTGATATCGCCGACTAGTTTTTCTTCGTTCAGTATCGTGATTGACCCTCGTAAGTTTTTGGTATTAATAGGATCAAGGCCGCGAGCTTGCAGTGAAGTGAGCTTCGCTCGGTAGAAGTTCGTAATATCGTCGAGTAACGCATTTTGTTGGGCGTAGTCGAGCAACATCATATGTCCTAGTACCGAACCGGAAAGGTTTGCGACTTGTGTACGCTTAAACGCCGCCGAACCATAGTCCAAAATTGCGTTGCGTTTCGTTTCCGTAAAACCCAGTTGATCAATGACATCTGGATGATCAACCAAATACTCGGTCACAACTTCATCACCAAACGCATTAAGTAGGTTTGGTAATGTTTCGGTAGCGCGTACCGACTTAGAGTTGCCAGTAGTGGATGCTGACAAGCGTAGTCGATTTCTTTCGCTCAAAGCCAAAGTTCGCGCTTCAATAGGCATGCCCGTTACTACTTTGCTCGACCGTGCCAGTACAACTTGACCTTTACGCTCTCCGCGCCCGAAAAACTGCTCTTCATCGACGACGTTTAGGAAAGTACCCATTAACATTACATGGCGGGGGTTAATTGCCTCCTTGCCATATTTTTGAAGTTCGGCTGCGGCATGAAGACTGATCCCCTCTGTTCCCGATCGTGTGAGAATGATGGCTTCATCCTTATGTGAGTTAAATCGAAATTGCGCTTCGGCTTTTGACTCACGATTTCTCGGCTCTATAACAAAGCGTTGACCGTCCTCATGTTTTCGAATATGCAAAGTTCGCCCAGATACTTCTCCGCAGCTTATCCCTTCGTCAGCTAGCTTTAGCTTAACAACATCAATTGGCGACAGTGGTAGGGAAGGGAGGCCGTCAAGAGAACGAATTAGTTCTTTCTCAAGTACTTCCAATTCTTGGTACTCTGGCGATCCTTGGCTAAGCTCTTCACGCCAACTTACGACATGCGTCTTGAAAGTGGGCTCTGCCTTCTGGCCTAGTTTCGCAGCAGCTTGTATTTCAGCGGGAGTGGGTTCAATTTTTTCCTTGTAGCGTCGCGTGCCAGCGTTTTCAATCCAACGCAGCAACATGACGCGAAAGTCTGGAAATTCATCGAGAACAACGCTGCTTTCACCCTCTTCTTTTACATTATCGAACAAAAATTTAAGAGCGGACTCGGCCGTTTTATCAATACCAATAATCGGCTTTTCGTTGTTGGTTACCGCTTCAACAGCCGCTTTAGCGACCGCATCAGCGCGCATGGCGTTAGTGAAGCCATCGCTAATTAATGCAAAGGTTGAGTGAAACGAAAACTCTTCAATGTTCAAGTCCGATGTGTTGGACATATCACTTCTTGAACGCTTATACAGCTCGAATTGATGCTTGGTGTATACGCGCATTCTTTGAAGAATACGTGACATTTCATCCGTAGCAATTCTATTGCGTTGCTGATCTTCTGATTCAATGATGTCTACTTTCCGCTTACCGAAGTTGTGCTCTCGACGAACCATGGCGCCTTCAGCAATCAGCGTGGTTGAAAGTACCTCTTGTAGCCCCGTGCCACCACGTGAAACCATACGTCTTAGAACATCAGCGCTATATTGCGGGGGCAACAAATCTGCGCACTGGGCTATGTTGTTTGCACTTTTAGCCCATGTCGCCGATGAGCGAAGAATAGGCTGGCGAGTGGCGTTAGTGAATAATTCGATGACATTCGCTTGGTTTGATGTAGTCGAGGCGACGTTATGGCTCTCGTCCATGACAAATAGTGGATTTCTGCGTGCAGAATACTCGAGCATCCATTTCGCGTTGTTACCGAGTCGATCAACTAGTTTTACTTTCTTCCGGCCATTTTTTGCTGGTCCCAGTCGGTTGTACTGAGAGTAGACGGTAAGCACCATATTCGTGTCTTGTAATCGATAGCTCTTGCTATCAAATTGAGCTTGGCGAGTGCCTTTGATGGTTTCGGCATCGATAATTACCGAATTATCATCTTTGTCGATGATAGCGGTGTCTTCGCCAGCGATAATTAAGGGCTTGAGGTAGGTGTCTGCACCAATATCTCTGATGTCGCGCCAAATATCACTTAAAAGGTCTGATGTGGAAGTCATGAAAACGGGCTCTAGACCATTTCTCGAAGCCCAGTACATCATGGCAGCAAGTGTTCGGCCTTTTCCTTTACCCGTTGCGTCGCCTTGCAGAAACGGTTTTCCATTCTTAAGCCGCCAAATACCCATAGTGATCGCGTCAATTTGCTCAGCATCGAATTTCTCGGCAATCATCTCGGCATCCATGCCTAGTTCTTCCACCAAGAAACTGTCTGGGTTACCGACGTCACGTACGAGTTTCACCGCTGCCTCTCGAGACGCGTTCACGAAGTTTGTTGGCATGGCTGACATGTCGTTGGCCGGAGCGATGGATGTTAGCGGTGTGTATCTGGCTTGTGCAAAGTTGAGGTCATACTTCGCTGCTAGTCGTTGGTTTGACGTGTAAGAAGCCAGAATGTCACTTACTGATGTAGAGGTTAATAGCTCACTCGCTGACTTAATCTCTTGCTGTAAGTCGACTTTGAATTTGGTGTCTAATGTATTGGCAAATGCGTGAACATCATTGACACTGAAGAGGGCGTTGATCTCCGTAGGGGCTGCTGTGCTTGATGGTACGGGTTTTCGACCATTGATGATGTAAATGCGTTTGGCACTTTCTTCTCTGTTGTCGCCAGACACAATGGGTGCAACGTCAACCGTCTCTAACACATTGTAGTTTTTGAAAACGTAGTCATGAATTGGAAACGAATCCATCCCGACGGTACCAATATCAAACCCGTTGTCCGCACCAATAATGAAGACACCGCTTGCGTCTTGCTTCATGGCCTTAAGAGCCGAGAGCATTTCATAGTGGTCTTTCCGCTTTACGGTTATAGCGCCTACATTCACTGGTTCATCAAGTTCCATTTTCTGCGAAGAAAACAATACTTGCGAGGTTGGAATTGCGTTTATGGCTGTGATTTCAGTCGCCGTGTAGGGGATTGCACCCAACTGTTCTGATAACGTTGTAAGGTACACATTGTCGTACTTGGATTCTGGGCTAATGATGCGTACTGGAATTTCCGGCGGTGACAGAACATTCGCACCAAGACTTTCTGTGTTTAGTATGCTCAGAGAATCGCAGTTGTCCACCGCTTCTAAGTATTTTCGTGTAATGTATGCGAATGCCGGCGGCAAAACACTTTTTTCTTGGCCTCGTGTTGCTTTAGGAAACTCGCTGACAATATTGTTAAGCGTATTGAGGCGCTCTGCGCTAATCTCTGATTCTTGGCTGGACTGCTGAAGATCGGTTAGATACAAGACCTTTAGCATATAGCACAGATCTGAATGGACACCACTCGCTCTTTCGCTCGTGAGTCGGAGCTTTTCTTCACCGAACTCAATTGCACGATCTATGCGGTTCGCGTCTACCATACGACCCGTAATTTGCGATTCTCTTAAGAGGTCTTTAGCTGCTTGCTTAATCCCTTTACCATTCCAGTAGTATTCGAGAAAGTCGTTACTAGGGCCTTTTGAAAAATACAGTGTGTCGTCGATACGGTAAAATCGTTCGTCGTCGGAAGTAATATGAATTTCTCGACCAGCTTCATTAAAGCCAATCGTTTCATACGACTGCAAAGCACGCTGTGTTCGCTTTGAAGCCATAGTAGAGACGACGGCTTTGGCGGTGGCTTTCTCTAAACCCTCCCAAAGCTGTAGCGCCTCTTTTGGCTCCATTTCGCGAATAACAGAATGATCGAACACTTCCGCAATCTGTTGAAATGGAATTGCTCGAATGTTTAATTTTTTTGTGTCTTTTGCGGTGTATCGCATTGTTGCCAATGTGAGAGCTTCGGGAGACTCTATCATTTTGACATCGCGAAACCCAAACTCACTTTTCAATTTGCTTCGTTGTGCAGCAGTAATCGAACCTTTGTCCGATGTGATCAGCACACATTGCACTGCGCCTAGCGTGTATAGTGACAGCGCGGCGTTACTCGCACTCAAATCTGCCCATTTAAAACTCATAGCATCGTCCTATTCTACCTATTCGTCTTACGCTTAACGCATGCTCAGTGTGCTGCTTTGTTCTAGCAGTTGGTTGAACATTTCCTCTTCTTCCTCACTAATGTCATTGAATTGCTGCTCGTTGTTCATAGCGTCATCAATAGACTGTTCGGAATAGATTTCGCTGCTGTCAAGTTCAGCTGAATCGTCAAGCTGATCTGCTGCACCGGCAAACATTTCGCTCATCAAGGCGTGGTCTTCCTGATCTGTAGACGTGGTTTCCATTGGGACGGTCTTCTCTTGCGATGAAGTGGGCTTATCCATGCTCTGCGAAGCCGCAATCATGCCATCTTGCAACGTTGAGTCGTCTTCAAACTGGGACTGCTCAACGGGCTTGGTTGACTTGCCAGCAATTGCACTCAAATCATCGGCAAGATCCGCCTTTTTCGCTTCCGACTTTTTGGGAGCTGCTGGTTGTTTTGCCTGTTTGGGTGCAGTGTTCGCAGTCGCTGGCTTTTCTGATTGCAGCTTCGCCGCTTGCTCAGCTTCATTAACTCGCTGAGCAGCTTTCGTTGCTTGTTCTACGGCAATCTCGTCACTACCAAAGACCGCTTTAATTGCGTTTAAGTAGGTAAAATTATTAGTAGGGAGCTCTCCCATTTCGTACCCCTTCGGGAACACCTCATTCGTTACGATGTCTCCGATAAACTGATAGTCAACCGGTTCAGGGTGGTCACCGTCGTTATTCTCAAGCTGGATGGTGTTGAATGTACATGGTACCCACAAGCGAGTGCTGTCACCTTCTTTGGGACGCTTAATGAACTTTGCAAGAAGGGCTTCGGCATAACCTGTTAGACGGTTTTGCATGTTCGTTTGACCATCTTTACCTACGTCACGGATCTCGAATAGCGAGTTCTCAGCAGTTTTCTGTGTACGTAAGTTTCTGCGCACCACTGGAATCACCTCGATGAAAGCTTCTTCCATTGGTATTTGTTGGTTATCAGGGCTATCAATTGCCTCCAAAAGCACTTGAAACAGTTGATTCGAAACTTTTGTCGTTTCTGCACCGTCTTCATTATGTGTTTGCGTCACGAATGATTCCAAGGCCTCTTCTGGGGTCGCGAGGCGTGGTAGCTGGTCTTCGCCGTTGCTGATATAAGGTGCCGTAAGGATAGTCGCATTCACTTCCGGTGCTTCACCCGTTTGATCGACAATTCGTACAATCGCTTCTGGACGGTAGGCACCTTCGCCTTCTGGAACAACCATTGTTTCAAGCAGATAGTTTAGTAGTTCTTTTTTCTGAGCCAGCGAGAACGCTTCGGCACGTTCCGGAATAGCTTGACGAAGAAACGCAGCGTTTGGCTTTTTATCGCCGGTCCTTTCGTCATATTTCCCAGCTCTCATGATCACAGTGCTATATCCACTGGCCACGCGTTGCTGAGTTTTTGATGAGTCATTAATCATGGTATGTGGCCAAGAAGCCGTGAACGAGCCATCTGGATTTCGAACAGAATCCTCGAACATCATGACGCCTGTTTTTTTGCCATTGCCCATTTCAGTACTTACCACATGATAGGAATTATCGGCGTTCGCATAATCTGCCAACTGTAATTGCGGCTTATCTGCGTTTTGCTTCTCTCTTTGCTTCAGGTAGACCTTTATCGCAGGCGTGTCAGCGGCACTTCCGACAGGTACGCCCATAACGTAGTGGTTGGCCGGCTCATCACCATCCAAGTGATAGCTGTCTATACGCAGCAAAATGTTTTCTGGAGTTTTCGAGCGACGGGTTGACTGTGCAATTTTGTTAAAACGATCATTCACGATTGCCATAATAGCTTCCTCTGTGTTGTCGATATATGAAAAAATAACATATATTAAATTCCATTTTATGACGCATTTCTCTATAGTCAAACTAATTGTGTATTTGTGATGCCAGCGTGGGAGGTAGTGCATATGGATTTGGAAGCGCTTAGACGACAACTCAATTTCGAAATGACCCAGTTGCCCCAGTACAAGCACCTTGCTCAATCAGATATTGAAAACTGGATAGACACCGTTTTGCGTGAGCAGCCCGAGAGGGCTATGTTCCACATGCAACGTCTATTTTCGATCGGTGGTAGTGAAATTGGAGCACTCGTTCAGTCTCGTCGAAACTTGGAAGCTGAGTTTGTCGGCGATGTAAAGTTTGCGCACCTGACCGACCAAGATATTTTTGATTTCAAGTATCTCAAAGTGATCCCTAAACCATCGGAACACAATGGCCATCTCTTGCGTGGTACTCTCTTTGAACCTCAACTGAGAAAGATTAAAGAAATGCAGCTGGTGGCCAAATATGGCTCCGCACATACTCGCCCCGACCTAGTGCATAAGGTTTTGCAATATAAGAGTCAACCCCAGACTCAGGCCTTCAATTGGGCGAGGGTGCAAATTGACGATATTTGGCAAGTAGGGGATAACGAACTCATACTGACGGACTACAAGTTTCCTACGCCTGATTCGTTAACTTCTTTGGTCTATCAAGAGCCGTGTATGTATTCCTCCCAAGTTACACTTGGCAAAATGATCGCGCACGAACTTGGCATTCCAATTACCAAAACAGAAGTTGCACCACTCAATATTGTGACCTGTGAGTTCGAAGACATTGACGTGCCTTTTGATGCGGAATTTGAAGAAGAGATCATGACCGTAGGGTCCGAGGCTTTTCAGATGCTTTGTTCCGGTCGAAGACCTGTGTATGCAATGCCCAAGTATCAAATAGTCAGCTCTGATGACTTGCCAACCTCAATCAAGAAAGACATCGTCAAGGCTGCTACGTATCGCAATACCATCTCAGCATTAACAACTGAGATCTGTGAACTTGACTCGCGCGTTGCAGCCTTTACTGACGGTTTACAAGCTCAATATCAACACGACTTTAAGATTGAAGTCGCCCAAAGCAATCTAGTAGGGAAATGGAAAAATACTTTTCTCAAAGATAAAGCAATTGAACTTTTACGGTCGGTCGGCGTCGACGAGAATACGATTTTGACTATCAAATCGAGCAACGAAAGACTCAAGAAGGCCATGAAATCGGCTAAAATACCGAACGATGTCGTCAAAGAGGCATGCTATCAACAGGAATTTGTGGTATCTGCCACCCAAACACGAGCATCCCAAGGAGAGCAAGCTGAACTCGCTGCAGCGGTTAAAGGTGATGTGTCCGTGAGAATGACCGTATTGGACGACTTGATTGAAGATCTGATTGAGCTAACGGATCTTACGAATAGCGCCGAAAACATCACACAACGCCAACAAAATCAGCTGAAAACCCTACGCACGATCCTTAAAAACGCTCCCAACGAAACCGTGCGAAGCAAAGTATCCAGCGTACTAGACGTTAGAGAAAAAGCTTATACTGAACCTAGTTCAGCACCACAAAAAGTTGCTGAAAAGGCGCCTGTACCACCACAAACCAAGCCAGATCTACCTAGCGTTGAAGAACAACTATCCTCGTTGATGAGTGCTTACACGCATCGCTAAACTAAGTGGTCATCCAATAAAAAAGAGGAAGCTGAGGCTTCCTCTTTTTTTGTACTTTGGTTGCAGTTTATGCCGTTTTTCTTGGACGATTGTCTGGCTGCTGAGGGACGATCAGTCTTTGCTTTCTATCCACTTTCACAATGGATGACGGTAGCAAGACTTCACCTTTAAATCCACCTGATACACTTGCCACAATCGCATCAGATTCACTGCTTGCGTACGCAATGTGTTGATCACTGAACACTGTAATCAACTCAACGAGTTCTCCTTCAATGTAGGCACCGTATCTAATCGCGTCTACGTGAGAAAACTCTTCAGATGCCTTAATTACGTCAATAACTTCAGGGTAACTAGCAATAATGGCAAAAAGCTCTTTTCGCACCGGCTCAATGGTTTGTTTGAACGATACTCTGGCCAACCCACGCTCAACCAGTGACTGAGCTCTTTGTTTTGCTTCTTCAGTGTCTTCCTTGATCCACTTAGTCACTATGTTCAACAGCGCGTCTCGGCTGTCTAATACCAACAATGATAGGTCGACTAAGCTCGACGCTTTAACGTGACTCATTGTCAGTTTTGAGTTGTCAGCAGATTGCCCAAAATACTGACTGTTAATTAAATGTTTGACATCCACGTACTTCGAAATCGTTTTAAACGATTGAATTGTCGGGATGTATGTCGCCCCTTGTTGACTTAAGGGGATGCCTCCAAAGCAAGTAGACCTGAAAATCACTTGAGCACCTTCACTTTGCGTATTGCTCAACGCGGTGCTCTGTACCGAGATCAAAGTTGTTGTATTCATATGCACCTTACCCTTTTTGACACTTAACTCATTACCGTTGCGTCGTTAGTGGTTTTTTGTTGTTTTAATGTGTGAACGATTATGCATGATTTACATCTCACCACTCATAAAAAAATGAAAAAAAAATGTCATTTTTTTTAGTTTAGAAAACTTACACTGGTTGTAATCGGTACTGTAACGTACAATGTGGCACAACTACTAATGCAAGTGTATCTTGTGAGACTGCTGTTCAAGAACAAAGTATACCATAAATTTCAGTCTCTAAAATGAGACTGGGTTGTATTCATTCATGATATGGATGCAAGTCTTTGGTCAGACCACTAGGGAAATTTCCTTTTGAAGCAGTGCTTTTACTTTGTGTTTAGTTTTTTTTTAGAAATAATCATATACTTATTTATGCCTGATTGTTTTTTTGCATTCAGCCTAACCATGATTCCTGAGTGAGAATTTTGTATGACTAATTCACATGACTTGTTAGAAGCTGATGATTTGATGGCTTTGGCCGCTAGCGGTGGCAATGAGTCTGGTTTGTTTCAAGAACGATACAGCCATCCTTTAACAGCTAAAGATGCTCTCGACATTCTCGAGTTTCTCAATGTGAAGTCCAACGAGATCTGTGCAGCACTCGAAGTAAACTCCAATCAATGGGGCAACATGACTCGGATCTGCAAAGATGGGCGCGACATGAGCGATGAGTTTGTCGATCCCTATTTTGAAATGTTTATCCGATTGGCACACAGCTTTCCGCAGTTGGCACCATGGAACCGCATTTCTATCGCTGAATTGTGCAAGAAGGGTGGGTGGACCCTCCAAGAGCTTGCCTTCGTTTGTGGTACACCCCAGACATCATTTGAGCGTTATAGCAAGGTGACCAAAGCCTCTCCACCCGCACAAACGGCTCAGCTGATGAATTTTATCTCTCGACTGTTGGATGCAGGTATTTCTCCAGATGCTATTAAGCGTATCGCTGAACGTATGTATGAGTATCGCAACAGTATGCCTCTTACTCGGATGACCAATGAGACGTCTTGGTTATCGTTTGAAGAGCAGCATTATCGTAAGGTACGTAAAGCTATCCGTCAGAGCCTGAATACTTTGAAAGTTGATGGAAAGGATACGATTCGTGAAAACGAGTTAGCGAAAATCATTTCCGGACTCTATTCGGGAAAGATGGATATGGATTCTGTCATCAAGCGTTCGACCATTAATGATGGTATCGAAAAAAATGCCATGCGCTATGTCTTAGAAAAGTCCATTCAGTGGATGCATTGCCGTCGTTCGCGTCAGCACTATCACACCGAGCTTATGCGAATGAGCGAAGACGACGAACGTTATGATGAAGTGTCTAAGAGTTTGAATGATGCAGAGATTCAGTATGGTCTAGTGAGTAAAGATTTAGAGCGACTGGCCGAGATTGATATTTTTAGCAGCAAGTAATCACTGCTTAGAGACGTTATCACCATATAAAAAAGGCGCCATTTGAAATGGCGTCTTTTTTGTGTTGGGTTTATACCGTTTAGGCAATGTGTTCGGCTTGATTGTAACTGACACTCCATTGGCCCCAGTAGGGAGAGTAGTCATCGTTGTGACTTAATGGCTCGAGTCTAATCTCATACTCTGTGAAAGCTCCTTTTTTGCTTTGACTTAGGGCGACGAAGTCTCCACAAATCATTTCTCTCAGATCGGCGTGTGCTTTGGCTGCTGCCTTGGATTCTCCTTGCAACCTCTCACCAGTATTGGTCAACGTCACCGGCTCGCTGCAAACTGGCTCAATACCATCGCTCTGATATGACTCGACCGTACGACTCACTGCACACATGAACTGACCGCCCATTGGATGGTGTGTTATTGCAACTTCGCCACCAGCGAGTTCATGAACTCTAGAGTCATCAATTATCTTCGCGACAGTTCGATGCGATAGGTTAGGCATTTCCGATTTGTCAGCTGCCTTTAACAAGTAGGCGTGGATCTGCTGGAACTCTGTAAATGTCAGCGCGTCAATTTGCACTAGTCTATTGGTACCTCGCAACATAACGCTTACGCCACTGTGTCGACCAAAGTACACGACGCTGTGGAAGACGTTGTCCTTCAAGCACTTTAGATGTTCATCTACTTTTCTCAGCATAGTCGATCCATTGTTAAAATATGTGGTATATTATTTTTTATATTGTATAGCATTGGGCATGATATGAACACACAGATTCAAGATTCGCTTCCCGCTCAACCGATTGAGCAAGTGCTGAACGGTTTGAATGACCAGCAATTGCCGGCTGCAACCTCGAATGCTAAGAATATCATGGTGGTCGCTGGCGCAGGTACCGGAAAAACAAAGACAATGGAGGCTCGCGTCGCGTACCTTGTTGACAACGATGTCGATCCCAAAAGGATACTTGCTCTCTCGTTCACTAACGAGTCGAGTAAGGAATTTGAAGGGCGCATTAAGGATACTTGTGGTTATGCAGGGCATCTAGTTCTAACAGGGACGTTTCATGCCTATTTCAATCGTGTACTACGCATCAATTCCAGTCATGACTTTTTCAAGCAAAAACTTGGCTACAAGGATGGCTTTTTTATCATTGATGATGATGATATGAAGAAGCTGATGGCTGAGTCTATGACCGCTCTTCCGAATGGTATAGGCAAACTTGCCAAAGCAATGTACAAACCCAAAGAAGCGTTGTCAGCGTTGTCGATTCTACGTTCTAAGTGTTTCACTGCCCGAACTTTCGCTAATACTCTTGTTAAGGACAAAAACCTAGTAGGGGAGTGGTCCAAACTCAAAGCAGAAGTTCTCGCTGATGACTCTGATCTTAGTATTGAGGCAGCAATCCAAGAGTTACGCAAACAGCCAAAACTCAAAGATTTTTTACTCGTAACAGTCTGGGACTCGTACTCTCAGCGCTGTAGAACGTCTAACGCGATGGATTTTGATGATGTCTTGCTCAACACTTACTTTCTCTTCAAATTTAACTCAGATATTTGCCGAAAAGTTGCCTTCTCTTTGGATCATCTATTGGTTGATGAATACCAAGATACCAACGTTGTGCAAGCCATGATCATCAAACTACTTAAAGACCAAAATCCTGCATTGTCGCTGTTTATTGTGGGGGATGGGCGCCAAGCCATTTATGATTTTCGCGGAAGTGATGTTTCATTGATGACCAATGCCGATCGCTATTTTGGCGATTTTCAGCAGTATGAGTTGCGGACTAACTACCGTTCTTCGGAAACTGTCATTGCGGCATCCAACATCTTTGCCAAGAACATGGTGAATCAGCGTACTGAAGGGCAATTAGAGTGTGGCATCCCATCTATACCTGTACACCCGATGGAAGGTCATGTATTCACGAATGACCTCGACGAAGCGGAGTGGGTGATGAGTTCCATTCAGCAACAGTTGAGCAGTGGTGTGCCAGCGGAAGAAATCTACGTGATCTACAGAAACCGCACGGCTGCTAGAGCTATCGAATCCTTAATGCAAAAGAATCACATGCAATTTGAAATGGTAGGTGAACGTGATTTTTACGAATGTGCAGATGTTCGAGACGCACTGGCCTTCCTTCGGACAATAGCGCGTCCCAAGGATATTCTGGCGTGGTCTAGGTTATGCCGTGCCATGCCCGTGCCCATTCGTCCAGTTTGGTTGCGTGACAAACACATGCAAAGTAGAAAAACTGAGGAAGGCCGCTTACAGATGCCCAAAGACCTTATTTTGTCCCGAGCCACTGGTAAGAACGCAAATGGACCCATTGAAGAGTGGATTCGCTTCTATGACGATGCCAAGCAGTTTTTCGATGTGGATGAAGAAATACTACTTGAGACTTTCATGGCGGATGAAGTACCGAGTGATGTTACCCTCAAAGACGTTAAGTACCTGATAGCGAATGACCCTAACGCGGCGAACGAATATACCCGCTGGAAACATTCGTTTATTGATGAAATGGTGACCGAAGTCTGCGAGTTATTTATTGAACGCGTGCTACCCGCTTACGCCAAAGATGACGCAACCGAGAAAGCGTTTAATTTTGACAGCGACGATTTGCCCGAAAAGACGCTCGCTCGTGTCGACCGAATTCGCATTGTTTTTGATGAATTGACGACCCGTCTTAAGCTTGATCAACCGTTTGTCGATATCGTAGACGATCTTCTTACCCGTGACGCTAAGCGTCGTGAGGGTTCCGCTCCTTCGATTAAGCTGTTGACAGGCCATGCTTCGAAAGGTCTCGAGGCAAAAATATGCTATGTCGTAGGTTGTGACACCGCCATTTGGCAGCAAGCCAAAGAATTGACAGAAAAAGATATGGATGAAGCTGCACGCCTTTACTATGTAATGAGCTCACGTGCGAAAGAGAAGAACTATTTCACTTTCGCTAACTCACGCTTCATGTATGACAAAACTGTACCCAGTAAACCATTCAAAATGATTCATGATCATTTGCTCGCGTGTGAGAAATCTCAGGTTCTCTCGATGACTAATCATGCTACACCAGTCAGTCATCAGTCACATAGAGCTGACGCGCACCAAGCCCAGAGCAGCACTCACTCAAGCAATGAAGTGCTCGCGACTGATATGACAGCAAGTGATGCACAACGATTCAGAAGTAATCTACAGGCGCGTTTTGCGAGCATCGCATCCACCAAGTAGTGATACAGATAGTGTAAAATAGCACCGCGATTCAAATGGCGGTGCTATTTGGCTCTTGAGCAATCTGAAGTGTCATATCCAATTAGCGTTTGCACTTGTCATATGCATTTGTAGAAATGGTAGTACTCGCCTCGATTGTCTGCATTGTCATAAATATTTTCAATGTACCCGAGCATGCCTTTGACACATTGTCCAGAATACGTGGTGGGTGGTTTGAAATTCCAGTAGCTAACACGGCCCATTAATAGTCGGTTGTAGACATCTTCTTTGTCACGGTCGCCGCGATTTTCAGATACCCAAGTGCCCATAGCATTGCTGCCAGCTCCCGAGTTAAATTTATTCTCGAGCGTGCCTATTCGTGAATAGGCGCTATTTGCTTTATCAATCGTACTGGAAATCCAAGTGCTACGAGACTTCACATACATGTTGTTTGTATAGACATTACCTGTTGCGTCTAGGTTATTGGTGGCAATTCCAGTGCCACCTACTGTTATTCCGCTACTGAACGTTTGCGGTGCCACAAACGTGTTGCTAATGTCGGTGCGAGCGAACCTTGATGCATCTATACCGCCTAGCATGTCGGCGTTAGCCGCGGTATCCGTGATGCCCAGAAAACGGGTATCCAAATCCTGACCTTGGTAATACAGCTTGCCTGCGTTATCGATGACCAAGGCACCATTACTGTACAAGTTACCACCTAAATTCGTATTTCCCGCAATGGTCACCGAATCTCCAAACAGCGCCGCGCCGTTCACCGTCAGCGTGTTCGCTATCGTCGCATCATCGAGTGCTGCCAGCGCCGCATTGACCGTGTTAGCGTTCAGCACATTGACATCCGCTTGGTCTAGAGTGGCGGTAGTGCTGGTCAGCGTCGCAAAGCTGGCCACATCCCCGTTTAACGTAGAAATCGCCGCGGTATCGACCGTCGCCATGTCGATGGTGGCCGTATCAATTAGGGCAGTGTCAATGTTGGCATTGGTGAGATTGGCCTGCGTTATGATGGCGGTACCGATGTTGGCCGTATCACTGGTGAGTTGCGTATTGACCAACTGACCGATTGTGGCGCTGTTGGCAATCACATTCGACGCATTGAGTTCGTTCAGTCCAGTGATATCGTTATTGTTCATCAGCAGGTCGGTGTACATGGTGTTGAGCTCACCAGTGCCCGATGGGTCGGCAAAGCGGGATAGCGACGATCGTACTATGGCTGCAGCTTGTGGCGTATCAACCTTAACAATTGCTCTATTACCGTTCCACCCCCCATTATTCTTCGCCAATTCTGTTTCTATTTGAGCTTTTAACCCGTCGTCCAAGGTGCCTGCGTCGATAAAGATTTCATACTGGTTTGTCGTTCGAACGCCTTTAATTTCACCAATAGGTGTCATAAAGGTGCCACTGTAGAACGCTGATACATCAGACACGTCAACCGGCCACGCCCCCATGTTATCAACATAGAAATTCTTTAGTCCTGATTTAACCGACAACAATTCGTTGATTGTGACTTTCGCTAATTCCTTATGCCGAGCTTGAGTTGTGCTTGCTGGATCGGAGTTAGCTTGCGTTGCAAACGTGCTGAAAAACAACAGCCCAGCAATGAACCATGCTGGGTTTAATCTCTTGGTATGGTGAAAGTCCATATTTGCAATTCCGTTTAAAACAATATGGAAATTCTAATATCTTATTTTACAGTATACAGTGAAGTTTATATGTCAGCCGCATTGCAGAAATATGTCAACATTCGTCTACTTACATTCAAATTGCGTTGTAGTGCAACTACCACCGTTTTGTCCTCCTGATGATTTCAACCAATATGTAAGACTGCCCACAACACAACTACCGTAAGGGTTAGTATTGGCATTGGCATGCGCGATCCCTCGACCTGAGCATGCATTGGTGGTGCCAACTTTCACCCACGTACCCATCTTGTTGCCTCCAGCGCCAGAATTGAACTTATTCTCGAGAGTTCCAATTCTCGTGTACGCACTGTTCGCTTTGTCAATCGTGCTGGAAATCCACGTATTTCGTGCTCTCACGTACATGTCATTGGTGTAGATGTTGCTGGTGGCATCTAGCGTAGTGGTTTTTATACCACCAGCCACTGTTATCCCCGCATCAAACTGTTGATGTGCCAAAAACCTATTCGTAGTGTCTGTTCTAGCAAACGAACTCGCTGCCACGCCACCAAGCATGTCGGCGTTGGCCGCGGTATCCGTGATGCCGAGAAAACGGGTATCCAAATCCTGCCCTTGGTAATACAGCTTTCCTGCATTATCGATAACCAAAGCGCCATTACTGTACAGGTTGCCACCTAAATTGGCGTTCCCCGCGATGGTCACTGAATCACTAAACAGCGCCGCGCCGTTCACCGTGAGCGTGTTCGCTATCGCCGCATCCTCGAATGACGCCAGCGCCGCATTCACCGTGTTGGCGTTGACGACGTTGACGTCGGCTTGGTCGATGGTCGCTTGGGTGAAGTTACCGGCTGTACTGGTCAGCGTCGCAAAATTGGCCACATCCCCGTTTAACGTAGAAATCGCCGCGGTATCGACCGTCGCCATGTCGATGGTGGCCGTATCAATTAGGGCAGTGTCAATGTTGGCATTGGTGAGATTGGACTGCGTTATGATGGCGGTACCGATGTTTGCTGTATCACTGGTGAGTTGCGTATTGACCAACTGACCGATTGTGGCGCTGTTGGCGATGACGTTGGACGCATTGAGGTCGTTGAGTCCGGCGATGTTGTTGCCGTTCATCAGAAGGTCGGTGTACATGGTGTTGAGCTCACCGGTGCCCGATGGGTCGGCGAAGCGTGACAGAGATGAGCGCACAATAGCAGCAGCTTGTGGGACCTCCACGTTGAACATCACCTGATTCCCTATAATTGATCCGCGATGTTTTGCCAGTTCAGCCTTCAGCGATGATCGCTGCTGCTCATCTAAGTGATTCGTGTCGATGAAAAGTTGATAGCCCGTGACTGTCTGGTTTCCACGAATAACCCCAACCGGCGTCTTATACTGACCAGAATAAAATGAGCTTATATCGGCCAGTGCATCAGGCCAAGCTGCGCTGTTGGCTACATAAAAGCTTTTTAGACTATTTTGCACAGCGACTAGTTCTGCTACGGTCACTCTCGCTAGTTCCTGCTGACGCGATTTGGTAACATACGCAGTATTAGCCTCAGCATTGGCTAGAGTTACAGGGTTGACACAAAAGCAAGCGGCAACCCCAACCATCAACAAACGCATACTCATACTTAACCCGCCCATAGTTTTGTATATGATAGAAAATCATATACCTTAAATTTTCTGGTGTTATGTGGATAAGTAGGAGTGATGGCTATTTTGTGACCAAGTCATGACACTGTCGTATCACTATGACTAAAGTTTCATCGTACTGGCGGGTATTCGGCGACTCGGACACCATAGATGTCGTTCTTAAGATATCCATGATCCAAGTGTAAGGTTACGGCTTCTTGCGCAGAGGTTGCTTTATATTGGGTACGAGATAACTTCAACGAACCTGTGTAATGGATGATGATCCAGTCTTTAGCCTGACTAACCATCGCGTAGTTGTCCTTGAACTCAGTTAGCATCGCTTCGTCTCTTCGTATAGGGCAGGGAGGTAGGTTGCTATCACTGCAATAATCTGGGCCCGAGTTGCTTTTTGCACATCGTCAACACAGGAACTACCAGATTGAAGAGCTTGTTCGGCTTGAGATCCGATGCCTTCCAGCAGACTTAAAAACTGATAGACCGCGGCCAGTATCTCGACGTCACCCTTCTTAAATGGAAACTTCGAATGCCTACCATAATAAGCCCGACTCTGCTGGTAACTGTAGACAAACAGCGAACGTAATTCCGCGTCCGCTGAATCTACAGTGTGGCTATACATGGCAATCTTCTTTAAGCAATGCTGGTGGCGCCTTATGTGGCTAACAGTTTCTCGATAATCGTTACGGCCCCCGACTTGTACGGCGACCGGTAGGTCCTTAAATATCTGATTGTAGAGTCGTGTTAACATCGAGCTTACAACCTTGTCTATTTTTTTAGCTCGAGCTTCAACAGTCCGCTGTGTTAATCCGTATTTCGCCATCCTAAAAAGGCCTCCCCTACCATGAAGACAAGCGTGTGAACTATTCCAAATTGACTGACATGCTCAATATTTCCATGGTTTAAGTAAACCGGATAGGTATCCAAGTCAGTAATGCTTTTTTGATCTATGATGCTCGGTTTAACAAAGATGGGAAACTTTGCTCTGTTTTCTGCATTGACTTGCGCAATGATCATCATCGACTCTTTGGAATAGGGCGCTTTGTGTTGTTCGTCAAGAGAGTATGAGGTGATAGTGTTCATTGTCCGTAGAGCAACACGGTAGAGCGGTGAACTTGGATTAGTTAAATCTATGCCATCGCTCAAGATTTCTCTTAATCTACTAATATTGCCTTCCAGCAACGTATTGATATGTCTGTTCTTATTTGCAATCATCGTCTCATAGGCATAAAGGTCCCGTTTGACTGTGACCATAAGTTTGGCTCTGCGATCTTGAATTAAAGGTGTATTGGATTGATTGGCCGCTATCTTCTGGCGTTCTCCGTAAACCTCTTTGGTCACGTCCATCTTGAGCTTTTCAAGTGTGCCCTCGATCATTGGTTTATTCGTTGACAAGAACAATTTTGCATCAATGTACTCCTTGAAAGCGGTTTTATATGCCTCGTACAATGGATGATCGTCGGTAAAGCGCTGAGGTAGATTACGAACAAAACAACGTCCATGTTGGTGATAAACAATGTCGTAGTTTTTGAATGATGCATAGCACACATTTTCGCTCGCTTTGATAAATCGAAACTGGTCAAAAACTAAATTGGCCGATGGAATTCGATAGTCCGGCCAAATATCATTGTAGCTCGATAATCGCGCAAAAAAGTCGAGTTGAATATTGCTCAGTCTCTGTTTAGCCTCATCCTCTTTCACTTTAATAACTTGTAACCTTTCATTGAGCTTGCGGTTTAGTTCGTTAACATGCAGTTCCTCTTCTTCAAGTGATGCTAAGGCATTCTCATTGTCTTGCACTTTTTGATGAAGTTCGCTCAATTCAGATTCGTACTGCTTCTCTGCTAAGGTGTAATCGAGCTCTTCTACCACTATAGGTAAGAGTTTTGATAGGTAACCTTTCAGCTCTGGAGTAATGACACTGTTGAGAAACGCTAAGTATTGTCGATAGTCTCCCTCGATCAAGAATTCGCGTGTGCGAATGTAGTCCGTATACACATTGGTGATCTCATTCACTTGTGTTCTGGACATGCTATACACGAGAAAGTCGTTGTGAGCGATGCCACGCACCATCTGCGTGGCGGCATCGCCTTGTACGACAACTTGTACCTCTTTTGGACCCGCGCTAAAGCAACCGGCCAACACTACTACCCAACAAATTCGGTGAAGTTTCAACATGTAAGTCCGCCAATACTAAATGTTGGTCAATTCTTTGATGGCAACCGACTTGCTTGTTCGGTAAGTCTTCGTATTCACTTTGAACAACTTTGCTTGAGCTTCTCGACCTAGTTGATAATGCACGACATAAAGGTCATGCCCTTGATTGTCGTACAAGTAGAGTACGTTCGATGCATCTTTGAGTGAAACCCCATATGCATTTTTCAGTGATGCGTTTATTTTGCTGATCTGACTTTTTGTAAATCGCTCAGAGGTGAATATTCCACAGTTTCTTGATGAGTGGCGTCTGTCGTCGTCACAAGACTTCACGTATCGGTCTCCGTCCAGTTTGGCCACCAGCAGATCATCAAGATTTCGGTAGCCTAACATCACCATACCCTGAATGGATTGGTTCATTTTATGGCTGAACATAAACACCTGTGAGGCGCTACTATCTAGCATGTACTTATCGTAGTGGAAATAGTTTTCTAGTCGTTGACGATTGGCTTGCTTGGAAAACCGTTGCAGCTCAGTAATTGATTGTTTTTGTGCGATACCTTCGAGCTTATTTAGAAGCGTTGTCATTGAGCGGTAGTTTACGCCGGCCATGGTAGCAAGTTCTGCGATTTCGTTTCTCATGTCGTCTCTGTTGCGCAGAGACCCATTAAGCATGTCGAACATAATGGTACGGTCCCAAAAACCCTCTCCAGTGACACTCAAATCATCATTGAGCATCCAGTGCCCATATTTTACCCATGAGGCGTGAGCGCTTATACTGAGCGTGCCCAGCAATGATAGTAAGACTACTCCAAGCTTGAGTTTCATCGCGGTATTCCTTATTCGTTGTTTATTCAATACTGAACTCTTCCGCACCGTGTAATGTGGCGAATATTCCATAAATTTGGGGGATCATGTAACTGACGATTTCTATCGTTAAGCGGATACGACGCTGCGCTGAAAACAGCTCATCATTCGTGTCATCCTCAACGTCGAGATCTAACCATCCCGATACAGCATCGAGATCATATTTGATACCTGTGATCTCTTGATTTGTGCCTAGTGTGAAGTGCACGCTCTCTCGATAGTAGAATTCGAGCTGTGTTGCTTCTTTATTCTTCTTGATGTTAATTGCGACCTCATCGCCGGCAAGATCTTGAGCGCGGTAACGTACGGTTGATTTTATGGAAGGCTCTTTCATACTAGTGCTTCGGCCCAAGTCCATATGCTCTGGTAGCTTATTGGGCTCATTAATGATGGCTGTTAAGTCCGATTCCATGGTAATCGAAATGGTTCTATCCATTAGGTCAATCGCAGCGCCTTGAATCAACTCTTTCGCGATGTCGCGCTTTTTACCTGAAGCACAAGACAACCATATTTCCGATTTATTGAAATCAAACACAACGTGTACCAGCGTTTCTTCCGGCTCTGTGTGCTGCAGTCTTTCTTTTTCAATCGTTTTGCGTAGCTCCCGACGCTCTTTTTGCGTGTAGGTTTTGCCTGCTTCACGATCTTGCTTCAGCTTAGCGTTAAGCCAACGAGTTACCTCGCTTCTCTTTGGCTTTTTTTCTTTTATGAGAATCAGGCCGTAACCAAAACTACCGAGACCGACAATGAAATCAGTGGTTGCATCTAGCAATTCAAACGGTCGGATGAAACCTGTAGTTACCGGTTTTGTAACGGTGGGTTCTGGGCACTCAAATTGCTTCACCGTTTCATTAACTTCTGACAAACTCATGTCACTGATTTTTGCGCTGTAGACTTTGAAGCGTTTCATTACACACACCGATCCCCAATAATTACAGAAAAAATAGTATATTATTTTTTGTTAAATGGCTAGTTTTAGGAAGGTATGATTAGGGCGTAGTGTTACTCTATAGGTGCGTCAATACATAAACCACGGAGTACGGCATGAGTCAGTTGACCGAAACATTGGCAAAGCTCGGAATTAAATCCATACGACCGTTGCAGGCGGAGGTGCTTAGTGAATTGCTGGCTGGTAGAAACGTCATGGCTTGCTTACCAACAGCATACGGGAAGTCTCTTTGTTTTCAGTTGCCTGCACTTGTAGATCATGAGTTGACTATAGTTGTAAGTCCATTGATTGCGACCATCAATGACCAAGTACAATCCCTTAATTCAAAGTTTGGCAAAATGGTGGCTATGCGTTGGCATAGTGAAATCACTGCTGACGAAAGGCGAGCATTCGATAGCGATATCCAAATCGCTCGACTCTTCTACTGCTCTCCAGAAAGTTTAGTTCATACCGATATCCTATCTCGTATTTTGCGCTATCGCTCAATCAAGCGCATTGTCATAGATGAAGCGCACTATATCGCTCAATGGGGGGATTGTTTTCGCCCTGCGTTCAAGGAGTTTCCTCAGCGGATACGCGCGCAATTACCGGAAGTGCAGTGGCTAGTGCTTACGGCGACCGCAACAATCTCGACGATCGATACCATCAAAGCCTCTGTCTGCAATGATTTTTCTCTGGTGCTGCACGAACCAATAAAACCAAATTTAGCCTATGAGCATTACACTCGCGGCAAGTCTACGTTGGCTGACCTGAAGCTGATTAAACTGTGCAACGCAAAAGGCGATTACGACATCACTACAGCTAGAATGGCCATTGACTGCAAAAAGATTTCGGCTGGCGAAAAAACGCTGGTTTTTGCGCTTACTCGCCGTCGAGTTGAGCTATTGACGGACCAACTAGAAAGGCTAGGGGTAGACGCTATGGCTTACCATGGCGGGATGGCAGCAAACGACAAAGAACGTGTCGCTAAATGGTTCGCTCAAACTCAAGGAGGGGTGCTCGTAGCCACGAATGCTTTTGGGGTGGGCATTGACATTCCGGATATTCGTACGGTTATCCATGTAGAGACTCCGTTGTCTGTTGACGCGTATGTGCAAGAGACGGGCAGGGCGGGGAGAGATGGACAACCAGCGCGAGCCATTTATCTAAACGCTGATGTGTCCCATGCAGCTGGAAACTCTCTACTGGCGTACAGCTTCCCAAATGACGCCTCAGTGTCTGCCGTAATAGGGCAATTATATGATCAGTGTGCAAGGTCATTAGGGCAGTCGGCTTTTGGAATCAACTGCTATGAAAGAGATTTCCCTTTAGTTCTCTCACAAACCGCTGAAGGAACTAAACTGTCTAGCTCGATGGTTGATGTCATACTGGATCATCTAGTGAAATCGGGGCTTCTATCCATCTCACACGATTACTGTGGGCTTGTCGGGCGCTTTCACAATGGTCATTCTTTTTCAGTGTCCCGCTACAATGCCTTACGAGAGAAAGCGGTGAACGAGTTTTCATCAATGAAACACTATGCTTTCGTCAATCAAAGCGAAACAGCTCAGTACCTGAGTTCTTTCTATCCAGTCGGTCGCATTGACAAACAGAGATTAAAATGGACAGTAGTTTAATATTTGTGATTACCATCACTTTATTATAGAATTTAACATACTATATTTTTCGAAAATAAAATTATTATGTTGGCTGGATTATGATTAAAGAACAGAGCGCTATGTCGCTTGACGAACTCAAACGTTCATTACCTCGGCTATTAGAGGATACTCAATTGGAACTGGCAAACAATGTTGCCGAGTTGACAAAGCTTTTTGTGGCTGGCGATCGTCGTTCTGATGTTCGCATTAAGCAGAAAGAGATTGAAAGCCAGAGTTACAAACTTGATCAGCGATTGCTTGACATACAGCATGCCATATTTATGGCTGATAGCGATAAATATGGTCAATGCGTTGCGTGTGGTAGTTCGTTACCGCTGACGGAACTAGCCCGAGCCCCAGCGACGACTCACTGCTATGTGTGCAATAGAAAATCCACAGCAAAAAATTTCCATTAGCTCCTAGTGTATGACCAATGTTCGGCTACTTCGGTAGCCATTTTTTTCGACTTGGATTGGTTGAGTACCGTGTCTACCTCGGGAGCAACTGAGAACAAGGAACCTTGAATGCTCAAGCATGCTGACCAACCCCATACTCCAGAACTGGTCACTCAAATTAACTTTGGTCTTCTTTCCTACGACGCCCTTTACCTTGATTTTAAGCTCTTGGAAAATTCCACATTCCTTTGTCCAACCATTGAAATTAAGTGGGCCAATAGTGCTGGTGGATTCTCGCCTCAACTAAAGTTGGCCGGAGAGCAGTTACGAATATTAGCGCGTTTCCCCCATTTTTTTTCCATCTTTAGCGACTGCTCTGATAGTAGCCTATCTATGAGCCATGTCCTTAAACATTGGGCCCGATATGGGGAAAGATTGGACTTGGCGAATCCAGTTCATCTGATTACCGATCACTCTAGCAAAGCATTGGCAACGGAAACTGATCAATTGTGGTCAAATGAGGGCGCCACACGGAAAACGGCGGTGACAGCACGGTTATACGCCCATACGGACCCTACTGCACCTTTTGGTGAATCGTATTTCATTTCAAATGGTAAGTCTGTGCGTCAACTTAATATTAGCGACTTGTCGTGCTATGAACTCCGTGCGCTTGCGGACAGAATCGATATGACACATCTGCTCTGTGCTTTTAGTGATGTAGAGCTTGGTTTATCTGCCGCACTAGCAAAGCAGACGTTTGAATGTCCGACAATTCATTCCATAGTGTTCGCATTGGGACGTAGCTATGGTTCCTTATGTACTCGCCGTGAACTGTCTGTACCGCTTCAGAAACATCCTCTTCTTACCGAAATCGCAGAGAGAATAGAGCTTTTGGCCACGTCTCTTAGAGACGTGGGGCCATGGTGTCAGGGCATCAGCGATGCCACCAGATTGTATGAAACCTTACCTGTAGAGAGAAAAATATGACGATTAAACTACCATTCTTAGCTTTGCACGAACTTGTCCATGGCGAACTCTACCGTGTTCGAGTGACCAATTCTGACGGAAGTGCTCAACTCATAGATGCTTTCTGTGAGACAGATGTGGCGGGAGACGAAATTCGTTTCGTTACAGGTGATGGAGAAGAGATTAATGGAATTGCTATTGAGGTGAGTCCCAACGCTCTATCTTTGCCTGAACCTGTTGAACATAGGTGACTATCGCGCTGTTCAGTAAGCGGATGTGGCTACTTAGGTTTAACTATCTGTGCTTAAGTGAGTCAATTGTAGGCTAGGGGAATAGCAGTAAGGAAATGACAATGACTACCCACTACTCTTTAAAGATCGAACGTGTTGACGTCAATGGACCACCGATATTCATCTCGCGTGGTCATCACGACATAGACGAGTTTTTAACGGCTCTACGTCGTAATGGAGTAAGTGATGCGGTCAACGCTGAACACGTTTTTTTTAAACCCGTCCCACGCAAAACGGGTGGCTTTCAATTTTATGAGTATCCACAGCCGATCTCCGGTTCGTTTCCAGTAACTCGTGCGTCATCAGTTAGATAATGGTATGTAGACTTGCATTCTAGGTTATCATTATGCGACGCTCACTGCTGCACATAGTGGTTGTGCGACTATTCCAAGAGGAACAACTGAATTGAATTTTCGAAACATCACGCAATTGCCGAGTGGCTCTTGGCAGCTGAAATTGAAAACGTAAAGTAAGGGAAGATATGCTAGCTTATATTTTACCGATTTCTTCGACTTTTCTATGGAGAATGCCATGAACAACTCCCTCCGTGCAGGCTTGCAGCCAAGGCGTATGAGTGAATATCTATTGACAGAAATCCAGAGCGGCTATCGTCGGCTCTCAGGAAATGATTTACCATTAAATGCCTTAAACGATCTGAAAGTAGAGAACAGCCGCCAGATAGTGACTGACCTACATCAAATTCTCAACACTGCATTTCCAAATCAGCCAATAACGCATGCGCAATGTAAGGATCTTCTTAGTGATGCAATTGGAGCTACTGGTAACCGTGTTGAAGAACGTTCTATGTTAAGAGGCGCTATGCAGTCGAGGATCGCGAAACCTGTAATACTTCATGATGCCCCGACAAGGGAATACAATGCACCTAGTTTGTATGAATTTTTAAAAAGTAGACAGAAGTCTGCCCATTCTGCTGGGCACCAAGATGAAGCTGAGCAAGCACGAATCGAGGCGATGTTCGAAGAAATAGAAGGAATGTCGATTATCAATGGGGATTATATCACCGTTTATCATGCGACAAGTGCTGAAGCAGCAAAGCAGATTCACGAAACCAAAGTGATGAGCGCGGATGAGAATGGCCTGTTTTTCTCAACCAAGCCAGATGGCGAAATCTTGGGCTACGGCGACACCATTTTGGAATTCCTCATTCCAGCCAGAAAGCTTCATCTCGATGACATTTTTGGTGATGAAGCGCACCTCAAAATGAACGTCTTAGCCGGTGTTCCTGTATCTGTCGGAGAATACCTTGTATCTTCTAACTCCGATTATTCCGCTTCAATGGGGATGTGACACTCGTTGAACGAATCTAATGGGGCTATATACCGTCTTCTCTAATTAGGGGTTGCTAAGACCCCTAATTAGAGCGGTAATTAGGCCTGTTATGTACTTCACAAGCTATGTAACCTATTAGTCCCCATCAAGCCCCAAGTGCGACCGCATGAAATCATCTTTCTTCTTGACGGAACCCGAGCGGAACTCAACGCGGTTTGATGTGTAAATTCTTAACGTTGCTTCATTGCTATGGCCGGCATCAAGCATTACGTGCGTCTTGTCCCTTCCGCTACTCAAATCGATCTGAATTCCGGTATGGCGGCATGTGTGCGTTGTGAATCCCTTTAGCTCCATGCCATCGACAGCATAGCCATCACTCTCTAGCATGTCTCCCGCGACGGTGAACACCTCTTTGACTAAATGGGCAATCTGATCGCTGCCAAGGTTTGCGTTCACTTGGTGAGCTTCTCTTCCGTTATTGGCGGCACGATGCCGAACAAAGAGTGGCGTATTTTCACCTTTCGTTGGCAAATCACTTAACCCCAGAAAACGGCGATATCGTGTCAAAGCATCAATGACCAGTGGCGAGCAAATCACCTTTCGGCTTTTGTTGCCCTTGCTATGTGGTATGTAAAACGTAAAGTATGTTTCGTTGCTTTTGAACTCGCGATGCTGATGAAAATCACCCATCATTGGACTAAAACCGGCACGCGCAGAACATTCACTAATTCGTGGGTAGCAGAGAATCAAGAAATGCATCAGAAAGCGACTTCGCTCGTATTTTGCAGGGTTCTCTTTGGCCATGCGTTCTACAGCCTTAAACACATAGTCCAGCTGTAATGAGCTCATGCCTTTGTCGGTCGCGTCGGACCGGTCTTGCCTCAACTGTGGGCGATAATGGGATGTCAGTCTACGCAGTGCGATCGCAGCTGGATTTCGAAAACTGTACTCAATGTCTTCGAAGTACGTGTACATGTTCGACAGATTACTCAGTTGAATTTTCAGTGACGACTCCAGACGTTTGTATTCTGACTCTGGATTACGCTTTACGAACGGTCTCCACAGTGGGTTGACCACCACATAGTGCTCATCACTTTTTCTCTCATCAATTACTGATGAGCTGAATGTCCCTATGAGATGCGCTGGTGGGCTATTTCCAAACTCAATGAACTCGCGGAAGTCGTTTGCCGTCAAGTCAATGACATCCTTTTTGGCCACCAGCCATGACCAATTAAGTAACAGATTGATGTCCCCTCGCATCGAGTTAAACGTGTTCTTGCTACCGGCGACACTCGTCAATAAGTCGATAATATGTTCGTAGCTTTCGTATACCGTTTCCATTCCGCGTTCTGCCAGCTCGCGTAACAGTGCGTTTGCGTCGGGCATGGGGACATTAATATGGGTCACAGGTGGTAATAGTGGGTAAAACTCAGTCATAAGTTAGATCTCAACTAGCTTTGGCATGCTGTTGGCGATCGACATATGCAGCTTCCCACATAGATAAGGTTTTTCGAGCTACCTTCATAACTCGGTCAATGAACGCCTTGTCACTGGTGTCGCATTGCGCCAGAAGTTGTTCTGGTTTCATCGTAACCAAGGCAAACATGTTAGTAAGGCCGCTATCAAGCAGGCGAACCTTGTCGTCTTCACTGAATGGCAATGTATCCAGTTTCCGCGTCTTAGCCCACTGTACTCGTTCTACCAGCTTACCATGGCCATCTTTGAGCCTTTCAAGGAAACGCTCATGGAGTTGGCTTTCAATCTCTGGTAGCCAATGTCTTTGGAGTTCCACACACTCAGGTATAACAGGGGTGGCCCATTCACTACAGGGTGCTTTCAGGTAGATACCGCGGTCACTGCGTACGACATAATGCCAGTCCAAACCCTTTACAATTTCTACATGAGCCGGCTCAACATCAAAATCCAAACCATACTCGTACGAATAAACCCTAAATTGGGTACCCGTTGGTCCAACAATGGTATCACCCTCACCCTGCCCTTCGACCTTGACCAGCTTCTTTTTGAGTCGAGCAATCATCTCTGTCTGGACGACCATTATTTCTTTGTCGAGTTCGCGCTCTTTCGCCATCTTAAGCGCTTCTTTTCCCTTGCTTCGAAGTTGAGCAACCTCTTTCTTTAACTCGGCATTCTTTGACTTCAATTGATCCGGCTTAAGTGATTTAAGACGTTGCAATTCGGCTTTATCAGAATTGGCTGCAGATAGCTTCTTCTTAATGCTCTGATTTGTCTTCTCTAACTGCCGGATGGTGCTGTTTGCCTCATCGAGAGACAGCTTTAGCAGACTATTACGCTCATATTGAATCTTCAATTCAGACGCAACTTCGTTGAATTCAGACACAAACTCTTGGTTTTCAGCATTCAACTGAGATCTCAATTTTTCGACAATCGATTCCATCTTACGAACCGCGATATGAGCCAAATCTGGGTTATCTGTGCCTACTTTTATCTGGATATCTAACGCATCGAATAGTGCGGGTATTGTCATTGTTTCATCCATCATTGTTCACTACTGGTTTCGTCACCTAGAACTAAGCCGCGCAAGTATAGTGACACCATTCTCATGGTCGTCCATTCACCTGCTCTTTGTAGTTCAAGGTCTGTGGCTTTGTCCAACTCTTTCAAATCCTGAATACGCCCAATTCGACAGCTGTGCGCACTCCATTCAAGGTATGTCCTATCCAGACATCCCGCTTGCTTAAGTCTCCGGCATTGGCGCTTGAATATTTCAATCGTCACTGATGATGAAAGCGGAATGTCTGGTGTTACTGTTTTGTATGATGAGGTGATATGGCTAAAGAGATAGTGTTCGTCACCGAATTTATCTTTGACGCGATTGAAATAAGAAAGAAAGCGCCGAGCCTCTTCGTCCTGAATAACCTTCTCTTTGACATTTATCGATGTTTTAGAGCGTGTACGGAGTACTCTAACTTTCGAGTTACCTTCCACAATGACATGCCGCTTTTTGAGGTGTCTAATCTCGCTCATGCGTAAGCATGTCGCATAGGCCGCTGCAATGAAAGCGACATCTCGCACGTTCTTGAAGAAATGCCGGTCAATAGGTTGGTGGTCATTGAGTTCATAGAGCATGCTCAGGTGGTGACGGCGTAACGCAGTGGCTTGCTTCTGAACATAAGCATTGCCAGTTAAGTCAATGTGGTCTTCTTTAAGAGTCTTAATGAATGCGGCTATGTCACGACCCGTTGCAGGGTTTTCAATGTCTAGATACTCGTAAAAAATCGACAACAGGCTACGAATCTGTTGTGTGGTTGATATCGAATAGTCACTCAGGACCATAGCCTGAAGAAATAGCTCAAAATGGGCATCGTCAGCCAGTGGGAAAGCATAGATCTGATTGGCAATGCAGTAGTCCCGCCATTTCCGAAGAGCCCAGCACATCGATTTCACGGTGTTGGCCGCGAAGCCTCCACGGTTCATGTCGAATCGCCCCATTCTTTTTAAGATGTGACGAGTCTGCTCATGATTTGGATTGATCACGGGTGTTAGGTCAGGCAGTGCAATGCTATTTCGTTTTAATTTCTTCTGCCGATCGGCCCACGCTCTCTGAATGTGGGCCGTATCACCAGTGGTGACTAGTGCTCGCTTTGAGTTCATTATGCAAAGCTCTTAATGAACGGTTCGAATGTGCTGAATGCATGCATTCAGTAATTCGTCAGGCACGCACTTCGCGGTGATAGCCCTCCACACTTCTTCAGTCGGCACCTTGTCTGCGAGCCACGCATCCAAAAGGTATGACCATCGTCCTTTGTACTGTCCGGCGCAGGCCTTTTTTGCTTCCGCCGTGGTAGCCAATGCCACTGCTGCCTCGTACATGGCTTGGCTCTCAATGCTTACACACAGTTCCAACGTGTTGTAGATATCATTGGCAGTCTTTGAAGTATTGGTACGATTTTCTTCAGTCATAGTTTCGCCCTAGTGCACTGTATATTTGTACACTATATCTCTGAATATGATAACTTTCAAGTGGGGATTTGCTATACTTTTTTGCTGAGTGGTCAAATAGAGTTAGGGGAGGTCTTGATTGACCTCTCCTACTCACTGTCTAGCATGATGAAACACTGGCTTGTGATTGAAAGTACTCTGTCATTTGCTCATCATGAATCTTTAGCTTTTCAGCATACAACTGCGGTATCGTTGTCTGATAGAGCGAGCTAATCCGTCTATTTAGACACTCTAAATAATGTTCAGAATGATATTGGATCATCTTGTTCAGCTCTGCTTTTTGCGAATAAGGGGATATGCTCATACTTGTAGCTAGGTCATGTGCCGCTAACTCCGTGATGACCGTTATCAACTTGCTCACTTCGCTTTCAAGCAAAGCACGGTTGAAAGCATTTATGGAGAACTCATGCTTCAAATCAAATAAAGTGATCGCGTCTTCGTCTGGTTCAAGCTCAGATACTTTCCGCACCACGTCTTTCGACAATATATCAATGAGCGTTTCCGAGAAGACCTGCTCAGCAATGTATGATTCTTTCTGCGCGCTGTAATAACTCGATATGAATGGTTGCATCTCTTTTAGGCTGTCTTCCATTCTATCTACGTCCTTGTCGTAAATAGTCCGGTACGAACGTTCAGCGTAAAAACGGACTGCATTCAAGCTAAGTTCATCGCTTCCCGATAATTCGGTATGCGCGTTTTGTAGAGCATCTTTAACTAAGGCTTGCACGTTTGGCGTTGAATGGACCGCGGCGCGTTCGTCACATTTCTTGCCATGCTCAAACATCGCATATGCACTTTTAAAGCCCAGATACGCCGCAACTTTCTCATCAAGTTTGCGTGAGTTTAGCTCAATACAAAGCTCACTGGCTAAAAACTCATGCAAGTGCTTTCGAATCGCTCTAATACGGGTGGTAGTGAGTTCGTTTTGGTTTACTAGCGGGTTTAGATTCATATTGTCACCTTTACGGACGAGCGACCTCGTGGCTGCATTTAGTGCGCTCGACCATTGCGATAATTTATGAATCGTAAACAGGGTCGGCAGTGGTATGTGCTCTGTATTGGCTATGCAGCAAGCACCCTCAGCAGGGTATTTTGTCCTTCACAGGCTAAGCTGTAAGTCCATCGTATTAACAATAACCTTTAATTGTTGCATATCAATAGAAAAGTCGTAATAACGGGTGATTTTTCACATCTTGACTAGCCGATTTTCAGGCTGTCAATATTAATGCCTAGAGTGAACTGGTCGCGCTACATAGTTGCCAATCCTTTGGGTCAACCCACGCAACAATACCCGCTTGTTCCACGTTGATGCCGGCCAGCGTATTGATAGAGCCGTCTGGAGTCCATATGCCTTTTGATGATGACCAACGACCAGTAGAGATCACGCGAAGCTTACGACTATTAGCGTTAATATCATCGATGTAAGCGCCAATCGTTCCAAACACCTGCTTTCTCGTGTCCGAATTGGTGATATAACCAGAGCGGCAGACGGTCTGACCAATGCTGTTCACATTCATCAATTGTTCGATACGGGCTTGCTCTTCCATGGCTCTTATTCGTTGTCTCTCGACTCTGGAAGCTTCTCGTTCAGCTTCTCTCTTACGCCATGCCAATTTCGCTTTTTCACGTTCGCTATCGGTGAACATTGCTTGTTTGTGCATTAGCCCAATATCTTTGTCGATTGCTGGCCAGCTTTCGCTCTGAGGGGGGGCTCCTAGAATTAACGTCTCAATGCCAGCATCCCATTCAACAGCAATGTCTTCTGAGTTTGCAGTAGAAGCTCTCATCGTTTCTAACGTAACATATGTGTCACCATTATATCGGTAACCGATATTCTGCGTGAAACCCATCAGACCATCCTTGGTTACAACAAGA
The DNA here is from genome assembly GCF_059834345.1 of Vibrio sp. R11-SG3-ISO3-SZ. Taxonomy (NCBI): domain Bacteria; kingdom Pseudomonadati; phylum Pseudomonadota; class Gammaproteobacteria; order Vibrionales; family Vibrionaceae; genus Vibrio; species Vibrio sp. R11-SG3-ISO3-SZ. Next base: position 6,974 of record NZ_JCBDGX010000167.1, on the reverse strand, counting down.
TAGCCTGATCTGTGGGTATTACCAGTAGAACCGTAATACATAGGCGATAGTTGATAGATATCTCTAAGTGGTACCGGTAGATCATACACAAGCGGACTATAGTGCTTACTCAATATCACCATTGAATTTGACATGAGATGTAGCTTGTCTGAGTATTGGCTTCTCTCCCACTCGGTCTCAACCCGCGGAGCAAGGTCAGTAAAGGCTTGTGTTGTGCCGTTTTGCATCACCATAATGCCACTATATCTTTCAGTGACGTCTTCAAGTTCGTAGCGTCTGCCCTCTGAGTGTTTTTGATTGAGCTCTTTTGTCCAATAGTCCACCGACACGGCTGATTCACTTATCCCAACTTGCATGGTATGAAGATACTCATCACCTTGGTTGCAATCCGCCAAGTAATGAAACTTGCTACTTCGTACAATCGAAATTTGTCCTTTTTCATTTTCGCAATAGCGACTATATCCATCGACGAGTGCATAGACATCAGTATCAACCGTATCCTGATTGACAGTGAATCTGAATCGTAATTCGTCAGGGAAGTTATAGCGTGTCCGGTGAGATTGTTTGAGCTTCTCTCGGTTTTCCATGGCTGAAGGCCAGTTGTAATACAACGCGCCCATATCGCCTTGATATTTTTTAATCAAATCGTCTGATAAGTAGTACTGACTTTCATTGCTGCTAGGTGGCGATACGGTATCGTCATATGGCAGCTCTTGCACTTTGGTTGATGAACATCCCGAAAGGATGAGGATAACGCAGCTCAATTGGGTGATCGCCTTCATATCATTACTCCATTCGTTATCGTAGTGATAATGGTCAGGACGTTAGCCTGACCATATCGATCATTTGAAGTCTGGGGTGTACTCAAAACTCGATTCTGCTTGGCTATCGTTGAACTCCGGTATTGCCTTCTTATTTGCAAACGCGTTATTTATTAGGTTTGAAGGAAATGACTCAATCAACGAATTGAGCTCTTGAACATTGAAGTTGTAGATTTTGATCGCCGCTCCAACACTGGCTTCCTGTGATGAAATCTCTGCCATTAGATCGCGATAGACCTCTGCTGACTTTAATTCAGGGTATGCTTCAAACGTGGCCTTGAGACCTGCTGTCGCATTATGTAGCTTTTCTAGCGCGGCCGTATCGAACTCAGATTTACTACCAATGGCAGCGACTTCGGCACGCAGTTCAGTCAGCTTCACCATTAGGTCTGCTTCATGGCCTTTAAAAGTGGCTGCGATTTCTTCTGCCATAGGTATAATTTTCATCTTTTGGCGCTCGTGCACAATGACATCGGCCCATGCCTGCTTGCATCGATTGAAATTGCTAATAATCTTATTGTTGACAAGGATTACAATTAGTCCAAGCACAACAACGACAGCCGTCCATCCTAAAATTCCCATTACTTACATTCCTTCTATGTGATTAAGATCTTTCTTCTTTAAGGGCCCACTGCCCCAACAGTTCTTCGCACAAACTCAGCACTTCATTTAGCTCTATGAGTTCTGTGTGGTTTGACAGTTCATCGAGATACTCTTTTGGCGTGCTCACCGATGTCTTTCGCTTAACGTTGAGCAAGACTGGCTTAACGCTAATCAATAATTGTCCACGAGCGTTAACTTCCACATCCAACCTGCTGAATCTCTTAAGGTGATTGACTAATGCAAGTTGTACTACCGGAGAAATGTATCGTGCCGCATCTGTTTCGTTGCGCGCTCCGATTCTGAATTTGTTAGTAAACTCTATGAACGATGGTCTGTATTTTACTGCTCGATCACGTGGCATTGAGATCCCACTGTTGAACGCACTCAAGTAAGGAGTACACTGGACATCCACCAGCACCCCAGAGCGGTCATAGTGGTGGTAAGTAACTTCCTCTCTAGTATTTTTTCCATCCTGAACTCTTCGCACCACCTTATCGACATAGTGGTAGTGAAAGTATGTGAATGGAAACTTGTCCTTGTCCGTCGACTCAACCGCATCGGTTATTTTGTTGGAATGGTTTCCGCGGTTGAAGCCATGAAACACTCCGATAATTTGTGGCTCAACGTGCTTACAATCTACCGTGCGCAGTTTGTTGTCGAGAAAGCTCACTTTCCAAAATATCCTGTCACTCAACTTAATCAGTTCAGAGCTACGATGCATCACCAATGATAAGGGTAGGACCACCAGCCCAACCATAACCGCTAGAGAATACCAACCATAATGTAGAATCACCGGCCCAATGGCGCTGCTTGTGAAAAAACACGTTGCGATAAGTCCCACACCAAGAACCATCAACATGTAAGGCACCGTGTTGTTGTACTTCAGGCTAGGTCCAAACGAGCTCGCAGCCTCAAGTGAACTCAGTATTTCCTTCTTTGAGCTCGACTCTTCCACATTGTCCCTCAGCTGTTTTAGGATTACAGCAACCTCAGAATTATGTCCCATACAGACCTCATGATGAACAGTATTTAACGCACATCTAACCAGTTATCTTAATTACTATATTATCAACACATAAACCATAGAAGTAGATTAATGATTAGGATTCTAGTTTAAACATTCCAAAACATAGAGAATGCCAAATTTTCTCTGAGAAATAACGTCTTTACATTCTATAGTAATGCGTTTTGGAGTGACTTTGTCCCCATACATTTTTTTCAATTTCATGATGTACAGAACCATTTGAATAAAAGCAGCATGGACGGCTATTGGGTTGACGTCTTCTAGTGTTATTTCCACCAGTGCGAGTGGATTCTCTGACTGGGTGTGTGCTTGGCAAATTCGTTCCATCTGCTGATAGACAATACCAATAGTGCCACTACATGGCTCATAGATGGAGCATTCAGGGCCTGCTGACTCATCCACATCCATATGTTTCTCGTTAACCACCAACGAATTCAACAAAGCAACCAAACTGGCCGGTGTTGGGTAGAAATCATACTGCTTCGAGGCGCCTGAAAATTCACTCAAGAGGATGCCAAGTACGTCAGTTTCATCTCCATCTAAAATGAGGGAGGCTATGACTTGACTAAGAGCACTTGCCCCCTCAATGAAGGGCTTCTCACTCACGATCGGATCGTTACACGGATAGAGACCTTCAGATAAGTGATACGCCCAGTGGCGGATGAACGTATGTAGTGCCGCTTCGGTTGAATACTTGTAACGCCATGATTCAACAATCTTACGCGCGTCATTTATGGAAACGTTGTTCATCGGCCATCCCCTTCCCACTGCGACGACGCTTTTTCTCGAAAGCGAGAGATGGCACTCTCACAGAACTTGATCATTACAGGATTTTCTTGACTCTTGAAGAACGGTAACGCCTGCTCGGGATTCAATAGGTCCACATCAATCTTGTGAGCACCTTCGGGTAACCAGATATCAAGCGTGAGACCCAATTCAATGGAACTACGATAGTGTTTATGTTCTTCCGTCACCGAACACAATGACGCCGTGACATGCTTTAGTGCGGTTGCGCTGTCTATTTCTCTGATTGTTTGGTGAAAAGTATCAACCATCAAAATACTAACGCATTCTCTATCAAATAGAGATTTATTGGCTTTCGCTCCGACACCACACGGTATTAGGTAAAGTTCATTGTCAGAGAAAATAAGCACCCATTGCTCAACGTAAGTCCAATATTTATTTAGGTAGCTTAACTGGGCGTTTAAAGTTGGATTTGATGGCGACATTTTACTAACTGTACACACATAGCGCTTGACCGTCTTAATAAATTCTATCCATTCAGAAATCATATTAAACATCCCACTCAATTAAGAAGCACAAATCACCGAAAGACAGGTCTAAAGTGATGTATGCACAAACTTCACAAGCATCTTCGACAAAGAGTTTCTCCTTGTACTCTTCACTCACACCCAGTCCGGTGACAATCTCTGCAATCAGCGCTTTTTCCAGATCCTCACGTATATACACCATGTCATCGCCATCACAGTCTTTTATCACTAGTGCGGATCGCAATGTGTCAGAAATCTTCACTGACTTTTTCAAGCAAGACTCCCACATGTCCTTATCGGAGTTGGTGTACCCAAGTGTGTCGACTTTAGTAATTGTTACGATCATATTTAGCTCTCCATACTGTTCATACATACAGTGTATCTTATTATGATAACAAAGCAAAGTATAATTTCACTTATGTTCGATAAAGTTATCATAATGAGAACAGAAATCTCCCTGCGCTGTGTGACCGTACTTCAAACGTTTTTCCTTGCTACCACTGCAGAACTGAACGTGTTACAGTGTCACCAATGCGCAGCATCTAGCGACTGCTGGTTCGGAGTTTGCAGAATTTATACTATACTATATTTTGTGTTGTATCTTTTATGGTGATCACTATGGAACAACTGAATTTTGATAAACACCTGTTTACTCCCGTGGCAGTACAGAACAAACATGATGAACGGGATTCCATCTCTTTGAGTTTCTCGCTGGTGGATGCGCCAGTGGATGACATCAATAATCCACTACGACCTTCATTGGATCGGGTGGTTCAATTGCATGTATTCAAACCACTCGTCCTATCGAGTGATACGTCGCTCGGTCTGCGTTTTTACCAGTCCCTTGATCACACATCGGTACTATCAGAGCAACAGCTCTCGAAATTGACTAATTCGAATCACCTTGCCTTAAAGCGCTATGCGTTTACGCAGCTCACACCTGCAGAGCAAGCCCAATATGCTAAGACCCAAGGATATGACGCGATCGTTGATATGAGCACCGGAACGGTGACTGTTGCTAGCGCCGATCAAGTCTCAGCATTGCCCAGCAAACCATTGTGCCTTGAGACCGACTTCGACCTTTATGCCTATATCACCGATTTGAAGTACGCTATGCAGCGTGTTGAACGTAGAGCTGCCATTCCTCATGGGCGACACACGTTGACGGAGATGGATGAGTACATTTATGCATACCACGAAATCAAACAGCGCATTAACTCTTCATCACTACCCGCGATAAAACGATGTCAAACTCAGATTGAATCAATCACTCATGTGGCTAAGGTGCTTCAACGCATCGACAAAGGTGAGACAGATTCGTCAATCGTGTTACCGAAAACAACGCTTTTTCATGGCTCAAATGCAGATTTTGATGCCTTCGATCCGAGTCGATTGGGATCTAATACCGGCTACAGTGGTTCATCTAAGGCAGTTTTCCTAACCAAGTCAAAGCAGATGGCAGACAATTACGCCAAGGGCGCAGTTGCACGTAACGGCGGCAATCCACATACGTTAGTGTTTGAAGTGCAGCTGAACAATGCGCGACACTTTGATACATCTACTGCATTTTACGCCGAGCTAGACAAGCATGGTGTCGCCTTGTTCGATACTCTTAAAGCGCAGGGTTTTGACGGAATCATAGTGCGGGATGATTTAGAAGAAGTCGTGGTTTTTGAGCCAAGTCAGGTTTGCCGTGTCAACAATGCTTCCAACGAAGCAAATCCAATCAACACAACAAACCGCACCAATGTGATGTCCATTTAATGCGAGCAAGCACAGGCTATTATTGCTTGCACTTACCTCTTCGGAATTACTGACACGTGTACTGACGAAACTCAGTGAGACCAAGGTATGGGTTACCATGGCTCTTTGAATTTATCAGCTTGAGCCCCTTAACACATGAGCCTTTGGGTAGTCTGAAACTCGTATAGTGCATGCCTTCAAAGGGATGTGTCGTTGCCTTTGAAACTTGATAGTTGGTCTGCACCCAACGACCCATTGAATTCCCAGAACCACCTGAATTGAACTTCTCTTCTAGCACTCCGATTCGCGAATACGCGCTGTTGGCTTTGTCGACTACTGAACTCATCCAAACTTGTCGTGACTTTAAATACATGTCGTTTGTGTATGTGTTGCCCGACACATCCAGATTATTGGTCTGTATGCCTGAACCCCCAACCGTAATTCCACCCGCAAACACCTGATGTGCAGCGAACGTATTTGTCATGTCCTTTCTCGCAAAGTTTGCTGCATTAACGCCACCCAGCATTTCCGCGTTCAACGCCGTATCCGAAATGCCGAGGAAACGGGTATCCAAATCTTGGCCTTGGTAGTACAACTTCCCCAAGCTATCAACAACCAGTGCGCCATTGCTGTATAGGTGCCCTCCAATGTGGAGGTTACTGGCCATATTGACTGTGTCACCAAATATGGCTGCGCCATTGACGGTTAAGGTATTCGCGATGGAAGCTTCTTGCAGGTCGGCACGGACTGCGCTGATCGTGTTTGTTGTCAGCCCATCTACAGTAGCGCTAGTTATACTTGCCGTATCGATCGTGGCCGTATTGAATGTGGCGACATTCCCATTGATGGTCGAGAGAATAGCTAAATCAACAGTTGCCGTATCGATCGTGGCGGTATCGATTAGAGCATTGTCAATATTCGCATTGGTCAGATTGGCCTGCGTAACCACCGCCGTCGTTATCGTGGCCGCATCTGCTGTAATTTGTGTACTTGATAGATCACCAATCGTTGCACTGTTGGCGATAACGTTTGTTGCACTCAGCTCGCCTAAACCCTGTATGTTATTGCCATTCATCAGTAGATCGGCATACATGGTATTGAGCTCACCAGTTCCAGAGGGATCAGAAAACCTCGATAGAGCGGTCCGTGCAATCGCCGCGGCTTGAGGAACATCTACGTCCATGACAACCCGCCCTCCACTTAGTACGCCATGATTCTTGGCGAGCTCTGTTTGCAAGGCGCTTTTCGTAGTTTGATCAAGATTGTTGGTATCAATGAATAATTGAAAACCCATTGTGGTCTGAGTACCGGTAATGGTACCAACTGGCGTGGTAAATGCCCCCGAGTAGTGGCTTGTGATAGAACTAAGTTGCGCTGGCCATGATCCACTATTTTCTATGTAGAAGTGCTTGAGGGCAGTTGCTACCCTGTTTAGCTCTTGTACCGTGACGTCGACGAGCTCTTTCTTTCTCTTCATCGATTCCGCTGCCATTGCTTGTCCATCTATGCCAG
>NZ_JCBDGX010000166.1:0-4626 GCF_059834345.1 Vibrio sp. R11-SG3-ISO3-SZ | reverse complement strand
GGTTGTGGCAGCAGCCGTGCAGCAGGACAACATCACCCGCAGATGCTTTTTCAAGATCGGCGAGCATTGCTGCGAAATCTTTGTCTTTAGTTTCGGCGTTGTAGTAGCTGTATTGCGCGGTTTCGATGCCTGCGGCGGTAAATACGCCGTTGTGGTTTGCCCAAGTAGGGTTACTGATCCAGATCTTCACATCGCCCAATTGACGCTTAATGAATTCGCCAGCTACACGTAGCGCGCCTGTACCACCAGGGGCTTGCGCTGTTTTAGCCAGTTTGTTCACGACAATGTCCGACTGCTCGCCAAACAGCAGCTTTTGTACGGCAAGACCGTACTCTGCTGTGCCTTCAATCGTTAGGTATGACTTGGTTTTTTCAGTTTCGACCAGTGCAGCTTCCGCTTTTTTTACCGTGGCAAGAACAGGGGTTTCGCCTTGTTCATTTTTGTAGATACCGACGCCAAGGTTAATTTTTTCAGCGCGTGGATCTTTTTTAAACTCTTCAGTGAGTCCAAGAATAGGATCTGCCGGAGCAGCTACAACTTTTTCAAACATAATCGTCATCCATGTTAGTCGAAGGGAGGCGTTAATAAACTTGGTTATTTATACCTTTCTCCTAACAGCCATACAACCGACAATTCAGGGAAAAATGAAGAAAAGTTATATTTGGTCAATTTTTAACATCAACGCGCCTTTTTCTTGGGTTAAGTCCTCCCCTGAAGGGGAAAAGCGGGGCGCAATTTTTATGAGAAAGCGAAAAAAACCTCCGTGTGAGACGGAGGTTTTTTTTACACTAAATCGAGAGGCCGAACATTTAGAAGTTCGCTGAGCGTGGCGTACGTGGGAATGGGATCACGTCGCGAACGTTGCCCATACCTGTTACGTAAGAGACGAGACGCTCGAAGCCTAGACCAAAGCCTGCATGTGGCACGGTGCCGTAACGACGTAGGTCGCGGTACCAGCTCATGTGCTCAGGATCGATGCCGACTTCGCGCATACGTGCATCTAGGATGTCTAGACGCTCTTCACGCTGAGAACCACCGATGATTTCGCCGATGCCAGGTGCCAGTACGTCCATTGCTGCAACGGTTTTACCGTCATCGTTCGCACGCATGTAGAATGCTTTGATGTCTTTCGGGTAGTTCTTCACGATCACCGGTGCTTTGAAGTGTTCTTCAGCAAGGAAGCGCTCGTGCTCAGATGACATGTCGATGCCCCATTCCACTGGGAACTCGAATTGACGCCCAGAATCAAGCAGGATCTGGATGGCGTCTGTGTAGTCCACTTGTGCGAAGTCAGAAGAGACAAACTTCTCTAGACGAGTGATGGCCTCTTTGTCGATGCGCTGTGCGAAGAACTCAAGGTCATCACGACACTCTGCAAGAACGGCGTTAAAGACGTACTTCAGCATGTCTTCCGCCAGTTTAGCAACGTCGTCTAGCTCGGCAAACGCCACTTCAGGCTCAACCATCCAGAACTCCGCTAGGTGGCGGCTGGTGTTTGAGTTTTCCGCGCGGAAAGTCGGACCAAAGGTGTACACCTTGCTTAGTGCACAGGCGTATGCTTCCGCGTTAAGCTGGCCAGATACGGTTAGGAAGGTCTCTTTACCAAAGAAGTCTTCGTTGTAGTCCACTTTACCTTCGTCAGTGCGCGGCAGGTTTTCCATGTCTAGCGTAGAAACACGGAACATCTCACCAGCACCTTCTGCATCAGAAGCGGTGATGAGTGGCGCCGATACCCAGAAGTAGCCTTGCTCGTGGTAGAAGCGGTGAATCGCTTGAGATAGACAGTTACGTACACGTGCCACTGCCCCCATCACGTTGGTACGCGGACGTAGGTGCGCCACTTCACGTAAGTACTCGATAGAATGGCGAGTTTTCGCCATAGGGTAGGTTTCTGCGTCTTCGACCCAGCCGACCACTTTTACGTTTGTAGCGGCAAGCTCAAAGTCTTGGCCTTTCGCAGGAGACTCAACAATCTTACCCGTTACTTCAACAGAGCAGCCCGTGGTGAGCTTAAGTACTTCGTCGTCGTAATTATTAAGATTATTAGGGACCACGGCCTGAATCGGGTCGAAACAAGAGCCGTCATAAATGGCAAGGAAAGAGATTCCAGCTTTGGAATCACGACGTGAACGGATCCAGCCTCGTACAGTGACTTCACTGTCTACCGCTAGCTGACCTTTCAAAACGTCTGATACAGGCGCGTAAGTCATGTTTTCAATATTCTCCATTGAGTAAAAATTCAACCCAATGTTTGCAAAACCGTCATTGGACAATGCGTGAGCAAAACATTGGGTTGGGTAGAATTCTAACTATTCAATGGGACATATTACCTTTCAATTAATATGCTTCAACCATTAATGTCGATAAGTTGGCGAAAAACCGTTCATATCCACTCATTTCGGTTGAGAAAGAGAAAACTGATTAAGAAGATCCTCTAGTTGTTCGGATAACTGTTCAAGATTCATACTAATGTCTCGTGTTTGTGCCGCCGAATCCGAGGTTGCCCGGGCGTGTTGAGTGATGACGTCGACTTTCTGCTGAACTTCTTGCGTCAAGTGCGAGGTATTGCTGCTCTGACTTTGAATGCTGGTGGCGTGGGAGAGGGCTTGCTGCATCTCTGACACCACTTCGGACATGGCGACGGATAACTGCTCCACCTCACTTGATCGTTGATGGGCGGTGTCGCACACCGTATCGACGGATGCGAGCGACGTTTGGCTATCGCTTTGAAAATCCGAAATGATCTTTTCGATACTGCCGGTCGCCTCTGCGGTGCGACTGGCCAACTGCCTGACTTCATCCGCAACTACCGCAAAGCCACGTCCTTGTTCGCCAGCACGGGCCGCTTCAATGGCCGCATTCAGAGCCAATAAGTTGGTTTGCTCTGCGATGCCTTTGATAACTTCTAAAATCGATGAGACTTCGACGGTTTGCTGATTCAAATCGACCAAATTACCTTTGACTTGCTCAATATCGGTCACAAGATGTTTGATTTCGTCACTGGCGTTGTGCGCTCGTGTGGCACTGTGCTCGGCAATCGTGGTGGTGTGCTTGATCAGTTCAGAGGCGTTCACCGTCGCTTGTTCGACATCGATTTGCTGCGCTTGCATCTGCTCAATATTGGCTTGAACTTCGTCGGTCTCTTGCTGTTGGTTGCCAGCGGCATCGTCGGTAATTTGCGCCACGTGCGTTAACTGATTGGCTGAGTGCGCCACCTGATGGGAAGTCGCTTGCACTTGACTCAGGCTGCTGGTCACTGTGTCCATAAATGAGTTGATGGCTTTGGCCAGTTGACCAATTTCATCACCTTGCTTGGAGGCGACGCGCTGAGTAAGGTTTTTGGAATCACTGACGCTTTGCATAAAGCGCGAGGTCTTTTGGATGGGCTGAACAATGGTTTTGCGGATGATACCCATAGTGACGAGAAAACCGACGAACCCAAAGCCGGACATGATCGCTAAGGCGATCAGTGTACGCTGGCTGACCATCTGATTAACGTGTGACAGATTGTACTCAAGGCGGATAGCTCCGAGCACTTCGCCTTCTGGTGCCATATGACAGGCCACGCAGTTCGTGCCTCGATAGTTCTCACTCGATTTCATTGGCATGGCGACCACAATCCCTGAGCCCCATTCTGCTTGAATGGGCTCAATCACCAATTCGCCGCTGAGCGCTCGTTGGTCAATGTCATCGACGGGGCTTTGATTGTCGTTGCCTGGGCCGTAGAGCTTGCTGACGAGATCCGAGCGCAACACACGTACTTGTTCAATGCCATCTTGAGCTAACGCCTTCTGACGCAAGGTTTCTTTTTGCGCCATAGTGCCAGTCAACATCATCATATTGAGGCTATCAAAGTAGTTGCTGGCTTTATCATGGAGCTGCTCACTGAGTACCGAATTTAATAACTCACGTTGCTGAAGGTATTGGTAGCTTGTCGAGGCAAGCAACACCAAGCCAAAAACGGAGAGTAGGGTAATCAAGAGTTTTGTTGTTATGGTTAGACGCATGATCGTTTCTTGGTATGAGTTGGAACTGACATCACTATGATCTTGGATAGATACCGCTATAGAAAGTAGGTTTATTTGAGACTGTGATGCGACACATGTTAGTCGTGTGTAAATGTGATGTGTAACTGTTGTAATCAAAAACTTGACGCTGTGACGTTTTTCCGCCGTGCTACAGATAAGAGGTGTGGAAGGGAAAGCGCTTGCTTGGTCATTCAACGGATTTCGCGCTTGTCTCGACTATACTAATTCCTTAGTATTGCCACTCTTTAAAAACCCGAGAGTCAAAATGAAAACTGAACTATACAAAGAATTCATGTTCGAAGCCGCGCATCACTTGCCCCATGTGCCAGAAGGACACAAATGTGGTCGCCTTCATGGTCATTCTTTCTTAGTTCGCCTGTATGTCGAGGGTGAGGTGGATCCTCACACTGGTTGGGTTGTCGACTTTGCGGAAATCAAAGCGGCGTTTAAACCGATTTATGACCGCCTTGACCACTACTACCTTAATGACATCAAGGGACTGGAAAACCCAACCAGTGAGGTATTGGCGAAATGGATCTGGAACGAGCTCAAACCGTCACTGCCATTATTAAGCAAGGTTGAAATTAAAGAGACCTGC
>NZ_JCBDGX010000165.1:0-5728 GCF_059834345.1 Vibrio sp. R11-SG3-ISO3-SZ | reverse complement strand
GGGCGCAACTACAAACTGTCCGCCTCTTACGAATTCTAATGATAAGGAGACGCGCCTTGGGCCTTTAGCCTAAGGCGCACATTGCTATGGAATCCAACCAACTCTCCCCTAACGATTGCCAGGTTCATACTCAGATTCATTCTGAGCACTGCGCGCGCTACCTCACCACTTTATGTCGACATTTCAGTCGTAAGATTGAGGTTGAGTATAACGAGCGCCAAGGCGTCGCTTATTTTCCCTATGGGGTGTGTACACTCACCCTCAGCGAACCCGACAGTTTAGATATTCACTGCGCAGCACAAACCCCCGAGGCGCTCAGCGCCGTCAAGCAAGTGCTCACCTCGCACCTGGAGATGTTTGCCTATCGCGGCGATCAGTTTGCTATTCAATGGACTCAACCTGCTTCGGAGTAATGCACATGTTTACGCGTCTATTATTTCAATTCACGCTGGCCGTGATGACCTGCAAGGCACATGCGGCATCAATCGATGTCTCGCATATCAAAGGCCATATCGAACTCGATAAGCCGGCACAACGGGTTGTCGTGTTGACACATAGCGCCCTCGACACGCTCGACTTCCTCGAAGTCACGCCAGTCGGCGCTGTGCATATGCTGATGCCGAGCTACTTGGCCCACTACGGTGAGACGGTCACCAACGTTGGCTCTCTGTTTGAGCCCGATTTTGAAACCCTCTTTACCTTAAAACCCGACTTGATCATTGCCGATGAACGCATGATGCGCATTTATGATGATCTCAACGAGGTCGCACCCACGCTCATGCTGTCAACGACCAATGGACAATATTGGCACGATACCCAAGTGAACTGGCGTGCTATCGCGACGTTGGTCGGCAAAGAAGATAAAATGGCGTCGAAGATTGAAGAAACCGAGCAGCGCATTAACGCCATCCAGTCTGAAGTTCGCGCTGAGAAACGTGACGCGATGATGGTCATGAGCAGTGGCAAAAAAATCTCGACCTTCGAGCCACAAAGTCGCTTTTCCATCATCTTTGAAGAGTTCGGATTTTTGCCCGCATCGAGCCAAACAGTGGCCAGCGAGACAGGCCCGCACGGTAAACTGATTTCGTTTGAATACATCGCCGATGCCAAACCATCAACACTGTTTGTGCTCGACCGAGAGCAAGCCACTGGCAAAGCCCACGGCGCCGCGCAGCAACTCTTTGACAATCCGCTTATCGCGCACACTCCCGCAGCCAAAGCGCAGCGCATTGTCTACGTCGATCCTGTTGCATGGTATCTCGCCTATGGAGGCATTCATGCGACCGAGATCATGCTGGATGATGTCGCCAGTAGCCTCGACAACTCGCCTCAGTAGTGGACTTAGGCAACACACATTAGAAACGCGAGTAAAACGCACACTCAATGGCAATGCCAAAGGGTGTGCTACTGCACCTTTTTCACAAACTGCGCCGTAATCACCATGTCACCGGCCCCATCGACTTTGCAGTCCAACTGGTGATCTTTACCTTCTGTAATGCGACGAATGAGCGCTTTAGTGCCAATTTTCAATACTAGCGAACTGCCTTTCACCTTAAGATCTTTTGCCAACGTCACTTTATCGCCCTCACTGAGCAGCGTTCCGTTCGCATCTTTGACTTGTGGCTCACCCTGAACCTCATCAGGATTCCACTCATAAGCGCATTCCGGACACACTAAATGGGATTGGTCTTGATAAACGTACTCAGATTGACAATTCGGGCAAGGAGGTAAGGACATACTCATCATTCTTTTAGCGAGGAAACACACGGATAGTGTTCAACGTCTTGCGAGCGAAAGCAATGTTTTCGCCACTGATATCCATTGCACGCCAGTTTCATCAGCGTGTTGAAATTCTATTTGTAGTTCGTATTTTCGTGTGGACGCTACCCCTGACAATGCGCCGATGATGATGGAAATCGGCCCTGTGATCACGCCTAAAGATTGCGGGCAAATCATCCAGACAACACTTGAAACAATAAAGCCAATAGTCAGGATACGTATGAGATGGTCTTTAATCGTATTCGCCTTAGGAGCTAAATCATGGCATTCCTTGCACATTAAAACCAAATTTGAAGGCTCTTCTGTACCACCCAAAGAATGTGGGATTATATGACAAATTTGCAATGGACATTTTGCCCACGCTTTGAGGTAATCACCACCTACAATATCGTATCGCCCTTCCCACCCCTGACCGCAAGCCCAGGAAGTTGGTTCATTCAGATCGATAAAGCCTTTAAACACATTGGATTTATCGATCCAAAAATTTATGATTCTTGAAATCTCTATACTTTCTCTTTCCGATTTCATGTTTCGTCCATACGATTTATCACTAGAACGCCTTGCTAAATGGCGCCTGCGATGAACTCGCAAAACCCACTAAACTCCAAACCAAAACCGCCGAGAGTTTGGCGTCCACTTGAGTAACTGGTTAGTTTGCGTGCCAAAGTGACACAGGGATTGATTATTGCACTCTTTAGGACCATAATACACATGTGACATTTTGACACACAAGGAGATAACATTATGGCTACTACTTTGCCTCGCATCACCGCTAGAGTTGATGTCGATACACAAGACTTGCTTGCTAAGGCTGCCGCGATCGCCGGTATGTCTAGCATCAACTCGTTTGTTCTAAGCGCTGCAATCGAAAAAGCCAAACAAGTCATCGAACGTGAACAAGCTTTAAAACTGAGCCAAGCTGATGCGATGCTGCTGATGGAAGCTTTAGACCGTCCTGCGACACAGAACTCAAAACTAAAAGCTGCTGCTGATCGATACGAGAGCAAAACTCAATGATGAATACGGTACTTCTAGATAAAGCTAAACACGATAGAAACCGATTCAACTGTGGCATCGAAGCTCTCAATAATTACTTAAAAGTAATGGCGAGTCAGCAAGCAAAGAAGGACAACACCAGAACGTTTGTTTTGGAAGATGACAGCGACAACTCACATGTCATCGGCTTTTACACGCTAACAATGACACCAATTGACTTAAAGGCATTGCCAAATAAGTTACAAAAAAAACACCAATCATCCACTTCTGGTGGTCTGATTGCCCGTCTTGCTGTTGATGACCGATACAAAGGGAAGGGCTTGGGTGAGTGGCTGCTTATCGACGCACTCAGAAAGCTATTAGCCGCTAGTGATAGCGTTGCATTTCCAGTTGTTGTCGTTGACGCCAAAGACGGAGCAAAACATTTCTATGAACGCTATGGTTTTCAAGCATTTCAAGACGCTGAAAACAAACTCTTCATCACCATTGCAGATGTGAGAGCAAGCTTAGGCTAGTTAACCGCTAGCCTTTAGCAAACTAACGAATGATATGGATTCCCTCTCCCTGACACTCCGCGTGCCATACTGACTCAGTGCACGCTGAAAAACTGGAGGTTATCATGTCCAACATTCAAACTATCGGCGTTGATGATCTGCTCCAACCAGACTGGACACTTCATTAAGTGACATTTTGTTGTTCAAAGTTAACTGGGCTTAGATACCCAAGAGCACTGTGCCTTCTCGTCCGATTATAATCAACCTCTATGTACTCAAAGATCGTTTGGCGCATCTGGTCTCTCGTCATAATCGGCTCATATTGGATCGCTTCCACTTTCATAGAATGTAAGAAGCTCTCAACACAGGCATTGTCCCAGCAATTTCCTTTCCTACTCATACTTTGCTTTAGATTATAAGCAGTTATGAGGTCTCGATAATCTTTTGAGCAGTACTGACTACCTCTATCACTATGAACGATAACCTGCTCGGGGAATCCGCGACGGAACAACGCCATTGATAGCGCATCACAGGCCAGCGTAGCCGTCATTCTGGTATCCATAGACCATCCAATTACTTGTCTTGAGTTAAGAAGCACACGTATCGTATTTACACTGAGGAAGGACTGCAAGTCAGAACGAAGAAGCGCAAAAAGCTACAGCGCCCGAGACTAGTTATGAATTCACCCACAAGAGCCAATCAACGCTGGTCGATGGACTTTGTCTCTGACCAATTGAGCAATGGTAGACGTTTTCGTGTGCTCAATGTCGTTGACGATTTTTCACGAGAACTCATTGGGCAGCTGGTGTCCCTATCAATCAGTTGCCAACAAGTTGCCCGTTTTTTAACTCAACTAACCGAGGTGCGCAGTAAGCCAGATAACATTGTTTGCGACAACGGGACGGAATTTACCAGCAAAGCCATGTTCTTTTGGTCAAAGACAACGTCGGTAACACTCGCCTTTATTCAACCAGGTAGACCGACTCAAAATGCCTTTGTGGAGAGCCTAAATGGCAAGTTCAGAAATGAGTGTCTCAATCAACACTGGTTCCGCACTCTGGATGAAGCACGTTACGAAATAAATCTATGGAGAGAGCACTACAACCATATTCGACCACATAGCTCTCTAAATTATATGTCGCCAATTGATTATGCCAATCAAGTGGCGTAAACATGGGAAACTTCATCGAGGCGGTGGTATTAATCTCGGGGAAAGGTCATATCCCATAGAGCTATCTTTTATTCGAACAGGTTTGTGGCCGATAATCATGAAGCAAGAAAGCAGCCTATCAAGCTCAAATTGAGTCAGGGTAAACACCTCATTTTTCTCTTTTGACGGCCACTTATACTTGGCTTTTTCAAGTAGCGTTGCTGATACGATACTCCCAAATAAAACATTCAGAGACAAAACTCTACCCTTTTAGGGTACTAATACGGTCAATCACCGATTGACGTTTTACCAACTCAACGGCCATAGCTGCTCTGATGCTGCTCAAGTTACCATGCGCATGGCGGTGTATCAGCATAGATAACCCTTGTTTGGCTAAGTCGTAATAGTTTGAACGAACAGTTGTTAATTGTGGCTTCGCCAAGGTGGCAATCGGAAGATCATCAAAACCAATAATCGACATGGGTGACAAACCGGCGGCTTGAGTTTGGTGCATCACTGAAATCGCGATTAAGTCGCAGGCACAAAACACCCCATCCACGTTGTCTAGTAACCCATGTTCGATGATATAAGGCATGAGATACTTTGCACCAAAATCTCCCCCCGTTTCACCGGCGTAAATACGCTCTAAAATTGGGGACTTAAGCTCAGCTGCTATTTCGATCAGGTCGATAACCGTCACACTCGAATCCAAGACTTCTTGATGTGCACGCATAAACCCTACTTGCCGATCTCTAATCGATGGCCTTACGTTTGCAGTAATGATGCAGTTTGCTCGATTACCCGTGTCCAACAAGTGTTTGCCAGCTAGATAACCACCGTGTTCATAGTCTGGAGATATACTCGAAAACTGCATTTTACTGTCTGAGCCATTAATCAGTTGCACGTGTTTGTCTAACTGATGCAATCTGCGGAGTATTTCAGGGTTTTCCATACCAATCAATATAATAGCGTCATCATGTTCAAGACGTTCTTTAAGTTTATTGACATCGGTTGGAAGGGAGTCGATCAAAGTAATATCTATTTCGATCCCAAGTTTATTGCACTCAAATCTAAGCCCTGAAAGGATCGCGTAATAAAAACTGTTGGGATTGGCTGAATCGTCATTGGTAATGGCCGCGATGCGCATCAAGTTCATCGATTCGACGGTGGTGTAAGATTTTCTCTTATAGCCGATTTGTTTGACCGCTTTGTTTATTTTAAGGCGGACATCTTCACTAACATTGTGGCCATCACTCAATGCTCTAGAAACGGTAGCGATCGAGGTTCCAGCAAGTTCCGCAACATTTTT
>NZ_JCBDGX010000164.1:0-21498 GCF_059834345.1 Vibrio sp. R11-SG3-ISO3-SZ | reverse complement strand
CCCTTACCACACTGACTTCAAGCATGGCTTTTGCGGCTAGCGACTACACACTGAACGTTGAACCTAACAACAACCAAGCGAAAGTTACCGTATTGAAAGATGGCCAACCGGTCAGCAACGTACCGGTTAAAGTCGTCGGCAACGGCACCAAAACTCACATTTCAGGCTCAAAAGGCACCTTCGTTGCGGCAAACTTGTTCGATAACGGCCGTACCTTCACCTTTGAACTGGTTGATGACAACGGCGAAGTCGTTCGCGAACAACGTTACCTCACTTCATTCTAAGTTAGACGGTTGCTGTCCACAGCTGTCTGCGTGAATCGTCACAGTGAGACGCGCCTTGTACGGCCAGTCTGCTCAGTATATCAAAACGCCCAGTATCAACTGGGCGTTTTTTATTGCTCGGACGTTATGGTTCGCTCTGCTTTCACTCAATCTACTTGGTGTATGTTAGCTAAAGTACTGCTCCCACACTGGCGGCGTCCCGATGACTTGCTGAGCAATATCAATAAAGGCTTTTGCCAAAGGCGAAACGTTGCGGTGAGTATACAGGGCGTAGACATCACCAAAAGAGGGCATGTGATAATCGGGGAGCAACTGAACCAACCCCATCTTTTCGATTTCTTTGGAAATCATAAACTGACCAATCATGGCATACCCCATCCCTGATTTAACGCTGTCTATCACTAACTGAGGCTCATTGACGCGATATGGCCCGGTCATGGTGAAGGTGTCCAAGCGCAAGTTATCTTTCGAGTGGATCTGCAATTTATCAATCACAATACTGCTGTTAGCGTAAATAACCGCAGGGAGGGCCACCAATTGCTCAGGGGTCTCAGGCAAACCATGCTGCTCAACAAACTCTTCAGACGCCACCAGCGCCAATTTGTTGTCCGCCAGTCGTTTCGCCACCATGGACGAATCGCGCATTGGGCCGATGCGAAACGCGAGATCAATGCGCTCTTTGATCACATCAACACGTAAATCATCCAGCACCAAGTTGACGGTCGCTTTCGGGTATTTCTCCAAAAACGCTTCCACCACCTTTTGAATGTACTTACGCCCAAACAGCGTGCTGCTTGAGATCCTCAAGTTGCCGACCGGCTCACTATGGTAAGACTCGGCAATTTGCTTGGTCTCTTCGAGCAGCGAACTGACTTTATTGGCTTGATCCACAATCTGATAGCCGACATCGGTTAGCGACAACGAACGGGTAGTTCGGTTGATAAGCCTTACCCCTAAATGCTCTTCAAGCTGTTTCACCTGCTTAGAGAGCACTGAACGGTCGAGATTGAGTCGGTCTGCCGCTTTGGCAAACGAGCCCGCTTTCGAGACTTCCAGCAACAGCTCCATCCTACTGGCCAAATCCATTCACACCTCTAATTATCTATCCACCATTCATTACGCCATAGTAGCGGAGCTACACAAAAAAATTAAGCCCGCCAAATGGCGAGCTTAATGTGTAGTCTTGATAAACCAAGTGCAAGTCGAAGGCGTTACACTTTGAAAAAGCCAAGTTCTTCTTTTTGCGTGACCGCGAGTTTTGACAGCTCAGCCGAGGCTTGCAGCGTTTCATCCACACCCGAGACGTTCTTTTGCACCAGATCATAGGCGTGAGTGGTGTTTTGGGAAATGTCCTCGGTGACGCTAAATTGCTCTTGCGCGGCGGTGGCCACTAGCGTGTTGATTTCAGAGATGGCGTCCACCGCGCGATAAATCTCTTCAAATGAGGCTTTGACGCGATCGGCGAGCTCGACTGACTCCTCAATCAACTCAACATTTTTGCTCATATTGTGCTGCGCCACATCAGATTGTTTTTGCAGCTTTTCAATGATCTCTTTGATGCTTACGGTAGAGTCTTGCGTTTTGGATGCCAAACTGCGCACTTCGTCGGCCACAACGGCGAAGCCTCGCCCATACTCACCCGCACGCGCCGCCTCAATGGCTGCGTTCAGCGCCAGCAAATTGGTTTGCTCTGAAATGGTATTGATGACTTCAATCACACTGCTGATCTCCAGCGCAAACTGACGCAAATCACTGACAATTTGCGCGCTGTCATTTACGGAGGCGCTGATAGAATCGGTCAAGGCGATATTTTTCTCCAGAGTCAGCTTACCGTTGGCGACATTCTCACGTGCACCTTTGGCAACCTCTTCCGCTTGCACCGCTTGCTGACTCACCTCTTGAGAGGTAGAAGACAACTCATTGATGGCTGTGGATATTTGCTCCATCTGCGCCAACTCTTGATGTGCGTTGGATTTGGTGTCATTCATGATGACGTTGAGCTGCTCAGACGCCGAGGAGACGCTTTCCGAGATGCCGTGTGTGTTCTTAATCAGCTCAGAGAGTTGCAGTTTGAGCTTGATCAGAGAGAGATAAATACCCGTCTCTTTGCCCGTTTGCGGGATCTCTTGACTGAAATCCCCTTTGGCCATCTCTTCCATCAAATGCGCAATCTCATCGGGCGTACCGCCAACCGGGACTAATACCAGTTTGTCGACCAACACAAACAGCACGCCAATCGCTAGCAGCAGACTCACAAAGCCTATAACAGCTGATGTGATCAATTGATCGTTCGCATTGCGCTCAATTTGCGCATCACGGATGAAGGTGACAAACTTCCATCCACTGACGTCCAGTTTTGTCCAAAAAGCGGTGAAGTCGGTCGCCTTACCATCCACGACTGCCTCGTATTGTAGGATCTGGGTATCCTTGTTGAATTGTTTATAGAGCGGGCGCTCTTGGTAGATGTCTTTTCCTAATAGATCTTGATACGGGGATAGCAAAATAGTGCCATCTTCACCGTATAGGAACATGTCATTGCGACCTTTGATTTTAGTCAGCAATGAATCGAGATAGATCGAGGTGATCACAGCCACTTGAGGATTGATTTTGTAGGCCAATACCACCACTTCTTTTTGTGTCACAGCAGAAACAAAAGGCGGCGAAACGAAAAATGTCTTCCCTTGTGTGAACAGTGCAGTGTAATAAGAGCGGCTGAGCTCTTTAACGTTGAAATCCATTTGGCGACCTTCCACGTTGTATATGCCGCCATCCACATCAATAATATACGCGCCCTCAATAAAAGACTGCTGTGTGCGATAAAGCATTTCCAACTGCGTCACCGCTTTGGTCGATAAACCTTGGTCAGTGATATCACCAACGCTCACCTTAACGCCCGACAAGACGTGTTGGTAGCCAGTAAACTTCTCAGTTAGGTAGGTTTCTACTGCAGCATTTTTCTCCATCAGCACTGTTTGGCTGAGAGCCACGCTCTCCTCTTTGAATGATAAAAATCCAGTCACCGTCAGCAATGCAACGATGACAACAATCATGCTGCCAATCGCCGCGGATATTTTCAGTTTGAATGAATTCACACTCATTTCCCTTTGTCATTATTGAAATATGCACTAAGGGTAAAGCGATGCTGCCAATCCTTTATTGATCGGGGTTAATCTTGATGCTGAAACTATCATTACGAGTGATAATTCAACCATTCAAATGACGGGGGAGTCTTGCAGCGTAGGTGGAATCTGCTAGGATGTGCGCCCTCTACTCGATAAGGTGTTCACCATGAATCGTAAAAAACGCATCAACCAGATTTTGAAGTCAAAACAGAAAAAAGCGAACGCTAAGCTGCACAAAAGCAACAAGCCGCGTTACATCTCAAAAGCCGAGCGCGCCAAGCTTGAAAACGAGGAAGAGAACGCAACCCAAGTATCAGATAATGAGACTGAGCAGAGCGTAGCCGATTCAGAATCAGCGACGCAGTAATAGATCGTGGTCGATGGCGATGAATCGATCACTCGCCTCTATCAAACTTTGCGCTGTCAGTGCCTCGACACCGTAAACGTCAACGGACGTATTAAAACGCTGCTTAATGCGCTCCAGTAACAAGGTAAAATCCCCATCCCCTGACAGCAGAACGACTCTATCCACTTTGGCCGCCGCCTCATAGACATCGAGCGCGATACCCACATCCCAATCCCCCTTCGCACTGCCATCTTGACGCTGGATGAAAGGTTTTAACTTCACATCAAACCCGATACCACGCAAGATGTGGTGGAACTGGCGTTGTTTAGGATCATGAGAAGCGATGGCGTAAGCATGGGCGATCGACACTTGACGCCCTTGTGTCGCAACGTACCAAAATTGGTTGTAATCGAAGTGAGCGCGGAACTGCGCGCGCGTGGTGTAATAGATGTTTTGCACATCCACAAAGAGTGCGATGGTTTCCATCAAGTGCATCCAACCTGGTGATTTAGCAATGGTTCGGCACTGTAACAGAATTCGATGAGGTTGAGAAATCGGTCTATTGGCAATAACAATAGCGGCAGAGAGCCCTGCCGCTATTGCTCGTCTAGCCAACGAGTTGTTAATTTAATACGGTGTAGCCACGGTTGGTCATGCAGTTACGCATCACGGTTTGGCGTTCAGCTTCATAGTTTTTCTGGTTTTCACGGCGATCTTTACTGCCACCAAGCACACCAACCGCTAAGCCCACGCCTGCGCCCTTCTTCGCACCTTCCGAACCTGAACCACCAGCGATTGCCGTACCCGCCGCGCCCAGCGCTGCGCCTTTGGCTGCACCACCGACAGCACCACGTGATTGGGTGTCTTTTTGCACTTGATTGGCCAACTCTTCACATTGATGCTTATCGTAGATGAAGTCTTTCTCATCAACGCCGTTTTTATCAATAATCAAATTGGCGTTTGCGCCGGCTGCCATGATAAGGGTGGCAAATAACGTGGTCATTCGTTTCATCGTTGCTCCAACAAAGCGTTCGCGTTTATTCGTTGTTAAGGAGAATAAGCAGCCCTGCGCCGCTTCACTAGGAATAACGATTATTCCGTCTTATTTTCTGGTGCAAACCAATGCAATGAACGATGCAATTGTGTGACGCTGCCGACCACAATCAGCGCGGGGCTCACGGCTTGTTCGCCTAGACTCGCCAGATCTGCGAGTTTACCCGTTAAGACACGCTGCTCTTTACGAGTGCCGTTTTCGATGATGGCGCAGGGCATGTCGACATCCATACCCTGCTCAATAAGATTGGCCTGAATGTGGCGACACTGTTTTAAGCCCATATAAAAGACTAACGTGTTGTTGGGCTGTGCCAGCGCGGACCATTGAATCTCTTGTCCATTCTGTTGAACATGACCGGTAATAAACTGCACGCTCTGGGCATGGTCTCGGTGCGTCAAAGGAATCCCCGCGTAAGAGGTCGCACCTGCGGCGGCGGTGATGCCCGGCACCACTTCAAATGAGATATAGTGTTCGGCGAGCGCTTCCAACTCTTCGCCACCACGGCCAAAGATGAATGAGTCACCACCTTTAAGGCGCACGACACGTTTTCCTTGCTGGGCTTTTTCGACCAAGATTTGATTAATTTGATCTTGCGGTACACAGTGAAAATCGAGCTGTTTACCCACGTAAATCCGCTCTGCCTCAGGGTTAGCGATGGCGAGGATCGCCTCTGACACCAATCGGTCGTAAACCAAGACCTCCGCTTGCTGGATAACTCGATACCCTTTCACTGTCAGCAAATCCGGATCGCCCGGGCCCGCTCCGACCAAAGAGACAAAACCACCTTGATTTGTGTTAACGGCGTTTGTAGACATAGCCACCACTCTTAAAAATTCACGATAAAAAGTGACAATCGCTCTATTGAAATCATCACTTGTTATCGAAATTCAGCCCCGCGGAGAGCGGGGCTGAGTGACATTATTTCGCGTTCAATACCGGAGTTGCTTGCGCGTTCGTCTCTTCTGCGTCAAGCGCTGGCGCTGTTTTCGCGTGAGTGAGATAGAGAGGGATGCAGGTAAACACAAGGCCACCGACAATGTTACCTAAAATCGTTGGGATTAGGTTAAAGTTTAACCATGTCGCGACACCAAAATCCGCACCCAGCATCATACCTAGCGGGAATAGGAACATATTTACTACTGCGTGCTCGAATACTAGCGCGAAGAAAATAAAGATAGGGAACCACATAGCGGCGATACGACCACTTAAACGGCGTGCGGTCATGTTACCAATCACACCGAGACACACCATGAGGTTACACAAAATGCCGCGCACGAAGCAGGTGATCCAACCATCCATACCTAATGATTCAAAACCCGCCGAGCGTGCTGTTGATGCATTGATGATGGTTTTAGCGACGGCGCCGCCATCATTGGTGAAGTTGGAGGTCAGTGACAGTGCAATGATGTAAGCGATGAAGATAGAGCCTACTAGGTTGCCTAGGCCAACAAGCCCCCAACAGCGAAGTACGCGGCCCCAGGTGATGCCTGGACGGTTCTCAAATTTCGCTAGCGGCGCCAAGCCAAAGACACCGGTAACCAAGTCATAACCCATGATACTCAAAATCACAAAGCCCACAGGGAACACCATCGCCCCCACTACACCCAACCCAGTTTGGGTAATCGTCGTGAGCGCCAGAACCACCGCCAGTGACAGGATAATACCCGCCATAAAGCCACGGATAAGTAAATCTCGCGTATGGGTGTTGGTTTTCGCTTCACCAACGTTGATCATCGTTTGCACGAATTCAGCAGGCTTGAAATCAGACATCATTGTCTCTCCATAAAGTTTAAAAATAAAAGTGAATAGGGAAAGGCTCCCAGCTGTCGCAGCCCTGCGCCAACAGGGAACCTTTAATCTATTGACTCTAAGAAAGAAAGTAAGCGATAACGCTAGCCCTCAATCTCTACCGCCCCTTTCACGACGCGGGCATTAAACGCTTTGACGCTGAAGCGCTCATCTTCCATACACACGCCCGTTGCTAGGTTGAAATGCTGCTTTTTCAGTGGACTTGCCACCCAAAGCTCGCCTTTGTGCTCACCGATAAGGCCGCGTGATAACACGTTGGAGCGCGCGAAGGGATCCATGTTGCTGATAGCAAACACCTCTTCCGCTTCTGACGGACGAAAGATTGCCACTTGTTGCTCCTTCACTAGCGCACATACGCCCGTGCCTGGGATGATGTCTGTGATGTCACATACTTTTTCAAATGCCATGATGACGACTCCGCTCTTATTCAGTCACTGCTACGTGAAGGATGTCGCCCTTCACCTCAGGGTGTTTTTCGGTGTAAGTGGCTGGGCGGTGCTGAGCACGCTCATCAACAAACACGACGTTGTTATCACGCTTATCTGAGTTGATGAAGTGTGAGAAGCGTTTTAACTGCGACTTATCGTTGATGGTATCCGTCCACTCGCAACGGAACGCTTCAACCAATTTCGCCACGTCCGTTTCTAGCTGTTCGTTGATACCCAGTTTGTCATTGACAATCACTTCACGCAGGTAATCAACGCCACCTTCCATGTTCTCTAGCCATACTGATGTGCGCTGGAGTGGCGCAGCCGTACGGATGTAGAACATCATGAAACGGTCGATGTACTTGATTAGCGTTGCTTCGTCTAGGTCACTTGCTAGCAGGTCAGCGTGACGTGGCTTCATACCCCCGTTACCACAGACGTACATGTTCCAACCTGCATCAGTCGCGATGATGCCAAGGTCTTTACCTTGCGCTTCCGCACACTCACGCGTACAGCCAGAGACACCGAACTTCATCTTGTGTGGCGTACGGATGCCTTTGTAGCGGTTCTCGATCATCACGCCTAGCCCAACTGAATCTTGAACACCGTAGCGACACCAAGTGGAGCCCACGCATGTCTTCGCCATACGCAGTGCTTTGGCGTACGCTTGACCGGTTTCGTAGCCTGCGGCAATCAGCTTCTTCCAAATGGCCGGAAGGTCATCTTTTTGCGCGCCAAATAGACCGATACGCTGCGCGCCCGTCACTTTGGTGTAAAGGTTGTATTCTGCTGCCACTTCAGCCAATACTTTCAATGCTTCTGGTGTGACTTCACCACCCGCCATACGAGGGATAACCGAGTAAGTACCGTCTTTTTGCATGTTACCGAGGAAATTATCGTTGGTATCGTGCAGCTTAACCTGTTGTGGTTTAAGGATGTGCTCACCCCAGCAAGAAGCCAGAATAGACCCGACTGCAGGTTTACACACTTCACAGCCATAGCCTTGACCATACTTCTCAAGAAGTTCATCAAACGTTTTGATCTCTTCGATGCGAATCAGGTGGAACAGCTCTTGGCGTGAATAAGCGAAGTGCTCACAGATATCGTTCTTCACTTCGATACCAGATTTAGCCAGCTCAGCATTAAGCACTGAAGTCACAAGTGGGATACAACCACCACAGCCAGTACCTGCACCGGTTGCCGCTTTAATGTCAGCAATCGTGTGATGACCTTCAGCAACGGCTTGTGCCACTTTGCCTTTCGTTACGTCAAAACATGAACAGATAACCGCACTTTCTGGTAGCGCGTCAGCGCCCAGTGTTGGCTTCTCTGCGCCTGCGTGCGCTGGAAGGATAAGCGTATCTGGATGTTCTGGTAGGTCGATTTCGTTGAGCATGAGCTGAAGAAGGTCGCCATAGTCAGACGTATCGCCAACCATTACGGCACCAAGAAGCTTCTTGTTATCTTCAGAAACGATCAGGCGCTTGTAAACTTCTTGCTCTTCATTTTGGTAAACGTAGCTCTTACAACCTGGAGTACGACCGTTCGCATCACCGATTGAGCCTACTTTCACGCCAAGAAGCTTAAGCTTCGCTGACATGTCCGCACCTTCAAACTTGCTGTCGTTACCAAGAAGGTGATCAACCGCTACGGTTGCCATTTTGTAGCCAGGAGCAACTAGGCCATAGAACATCTCATTCCAAGACGCACACTCACCAATCGCATAGATGTTTTCATCAGACGTTTGTGAGTAGTCGTTGATTGCGATACCACCACGCGGTGCAACCTCTAACTCCATTTGACGAGCGAGCTTGTCTTGTGGACGGATACCCGCAGAGAAAACAATAAAGTCAGTCTCAAGCTCAGTGCCATCGGCAAAACGCATCACGTTACGTGCATTTTTGCCTTCTGGTGCAATCTCAAGTGTGTTTTTGCTGGTGTGAACATTCACGCCCATGCTTTCAATCTTGTTACGAAGTTGATTACCGCCCGCTTGATCGAGCTGTTCAGCCATCAGCTTAGGAGCAAACTCGACAACGTGAGTCTCTACGCCCAATGCTTTTAGTGCGCCTGCAGCTTCAAGGCCAAGTAGACCACCGCCGATAACCACACCGACTTTGCTCTTCTTCGCACACGCTTCAATCGCTTTTAGATCTTCAATGGTGCGGTAAACAAAACAATCTTTGCTTTCACGGCCTTTGATTGGCGGTACAAACGGGAAAGAGCCCGTCGCCATAATCAGCTTGTCGTACTGAATTTCACGGCCAGAGCTTGAATAGACGGTGCGTTTGTCTCGGTTGACGTTAATTGCGCGCTCACCGAGCAAGACGTTGATCGCGTGTTTTTCGTAGAAACCTTCTTTAACGAGAGAGAGTTCTTGCGCGGTATGGTGAGAAAAGTAAGAAGAAAGGTGGACACGGTCATAGGCAACACGAGGCTCTTCGCAAAAAACCGTGATGTCAAACTGTGAGATATCCGTCTTATCGACCAAATCTTCCAGATAACGATGGCCAACCATGCCGTTGCCGACGATGACCAGTTTCAACTTGCTCATAATACTTCCTAAGAGTTAGGTGCTTATATCTGAGCGCATTGTTTATCGGTTGGTTGATTTATTTCATGACGTAAATCAATTCAAAAATCAAACTACCCTAAAGGGGTAGACGTGAACTAAAGTGAATTCAAACACCTATCTGCCATTTATGCTTTGAGATCACACTAACACTGTAACAGTGCACCTAATTTCATTTTCATTAGTGTGATCTTACTTCACGCCTGAACTTGATTAGTGAAATTAATGGCATAATATGTCTATTAATCAAACAAAAGTATAATAAAACAGCGGTTAACAGATGGCTTCAGGGAACGAACTCGATATTTTTCGACCGTCGCGGCAATTGCGACGGGCAACGTTATTTTGGCTTAGTTTAGTGTTGGCTGCCATGTCGATGCTGGTGGCCATTGTGAACGTCTATGTTGGACCGTTTTATACGCTTGCCTACATAGAAGCGATGTTTTGCACCTTCTCTCTTTACGTGGGTTACTGTTGCTATCATGGCAGGCACTCGAACACCTTAGCAGTGCTCTACATTTATAGCGTGGTGGCTATCATTAGCATCGCGACCTATAGCCACCCAGTCGCGCACGGTTTGTTTGTGTGGGCGTTCCTTTACCCTGTTCTCTTTTATCTGATTCTTGGTCGTCGACAAGGCTTCATTGCAACAGCGATTGGATTCTCTTTACAGTTGGTGATCATCTCTCAAAAAAACGGCGATACCGCCCTACTTGATTACTTCCACCTCTCGATTAACTTTGCGCTTGCCTTTGCCGCGGTGTGGGTGACTGCGCACGTCTTGGAGGTCAAGCGTAAAACCTCTGAAACCTCCTTAGGTCACTTGGCATCACGAGACGCTTTGACGGGTGTCTACAACCGCCATGCGTTGGTGCATAACTTCGAGCGTTATCGTCGTGAGAGCCAAACACTGCCTCTCTCGTTGCTGATCTTAGATTTGGATTACTTTAAGCAGGTCAATGACCAATTTGGCCACGATGTCGGAGATAAGGTGCTGATACAGACGGCGGCACTGATTGATGCCTTAAGCGATGAGCACCTGGTCTATCGCATTGGGGGCGAAGAGTTTTGTGTTGCTCTGCACAACACGGATTTATCGCAGGCGATGCATAAAGCCGAGCAGATTCGCGCCACGATTGAACGTGCAAACTTTCACTCTCGTGAAGAGCCGATTCATTTAACCGTCAGTATTGGGGTTTACCAGTGCGACCACTACCACGATCTTGAAAGTGTGCTGCGTGAAGCCGACAAAGAGCTCTATCGCGCCAAACAAAATGGCCGAAATCAGGTCATGGTATGCAATGAAGCGGCGGCCTCATAGGGCCGCTATTCTGCGGTGTCTGACTCGTCGTCAAACACAACGTTGTAGTTTTCTGTGTAAGTACAGTGAGGTTGACGGCTACAGGTAAAGAAACGCCGACCTTTGAACTCCCCTTGGCTGGCAATCTTGATGTTCATTGGGCTGCCGCAGCGTTTGCAAAAACGCACCTCTTTATCCGATTCAATCAGATCAATATGTGCGGCGAGCAATCGCCGCAGTCTCCCGACTTGATAGCTGTGCTTGACCGATGCACCGATGAGCGGGATCCCGGCAGATTTGCATACGTGCATCAACAGCTTCTGGCGCTCGACCTTACCTTTATTGAGCTCTTTGCCGTCATCGAGCTCAATCACGGCCCGCACATCCAAAGAACGAGGATCGCACACCACATAGTCGAAATAGCTGCGCGCAATGCGGTTGTTGGCGATAAACCACTGTTTTTTGTCGGTG
The DNA here is from genome assembly GCF_059834345.1 of Vibrio sp. R11-SG3-ISO3-SZ. Classification (NCBI taxonomy): domain Bacteria; kingdom Pseudomonadati; phylum Pseudomonadota; class Gammaproteobacteria; order Vibrionales; family Vibrionaceae; genus Vibrio; species Vibrio sp. R11-SG3-ISO3-SZ. The sequence continues at coordinate 10,112 of NZ_JCBDGX010000164.1, read as the reverse complement.
GCTTTGGGCGCTATCACGTTCGCCATGTTCACTTTACTCAACACCACCGCTTGCTGACCAACCGCGCTGATAAGGGCATTGTAAAACGCCGTCTCTTGCATGTTGAGTAGTGCGCCCTTGCGTTTGTAGGCGCTGTCTTTGAGCTCATCTTGCTTAAGAAATCGCTTTTGCACGATGAAAAAGAAGATCACTAGTATCGCAACAACGATGAAAACACTTTCCATTCCATTCACACCAATAGCTTAACTTTTCAATACTTTACCACAACTTCATTCCGCCGCAGCAGATTTGTAGCAGCGCTCAGGACGCCCGACCGTGCCGTAGTTGAGATCCGCCGTCAGCTCACCCGTACTGATTAAATGTTCCAAGTAGCGCCGAGCTGTGGTTCGGCTTGCGCCAATCTGCTCGCCCGCCTCATCCGCGGTCAAACTCTCGACTTGCTTAAACAGTGCACGAATTTTATCCAACGTGACGGCATCAATGCCCTTTGGCAATCGGGCCACATTGGACGTCGCGGGTGTGGATGCTTGCAGCATTTTATCCACTAAGCGTTGATCGATACCGTCACTGTGCGTCAGTTGTTGCTGCCTATCTCGATATTTGCTCAATGCCGCTTCTAAGCGAGAAAAGACGACGGGTTTGAGCAAGTAATCCACCACACCACCGCGCATCGCCTGTTGTAAGGTTTCAACATCGCGCGCCGCCGTGATCAAAATCGCGTCACACTGGCGCTGTTTTGCGCGCAATTCACGCAAAATATCCAACCCCGTTCCATCAGGCAAGTGAACGTCGAGCAGCACGAGATCGGGGGTCAGCAGATCGAGTTGCATGTCTGCCTCCACTTTACTTGTCGCGATACCAATAACCTCAAAGCCGCCCATCTGATCGAGATAACGTTGGTGAAGCTGCGCGATGGCTAAGTCATCTTCCACAATCATGATTCGAATCGCCGAACTCATCCTCGCTCTTCCTTTGGTAAATAGACTGTCATTCTGGTGCCAAAATCCTTGTTATCGGTAATATCTAACTGTCCGTGGTAACGTGTAGAGAGCTCATTCACTAAGTATAATCCGACCCCGCGATTGGATTGGTCTTTACTCGACACGCCGCGCTGAACGAGCTCCTCTTTACTTAGATGTGCCGGTAGGCCGCAACCTTGATCGCTCACCTCAAGAATGATCTCGTTACCATAATCACTGATCGACACTTCTATGATGCGCCTCGATTGGGCTAATTGCCCTTCTTGGCTAATTGCCTCACGCACGGCATCGAACGCGTTATCGATCAAATTACCTAAGATGGTGACTATGTCTTCGGCATTGATTCGCTTTGGTAACGGCTCGAGTCTTGTGCCTTCTTCTACCGTCAACTCTAATCCAAGCTCGCGCGCGCGCTCGGTTTTGCCAAGCAACATGCCCGCGATTAGCGGCTCTTTAACCGTCTCGCGTAAAAATTCGATTAAGACTTGATAATGCTCAGTCTCTTGGCCAATCAATGCAAGCACTCCCTCTAACTCCCCCATTTGCACCATGCCGCTGATGGTGTTGAGCTTGTTTCGATGCTCATGCGTTTGAGAGCGGAGCATCTCTGCGTACTCTTTGGTTTTGGCTAATTGCTCAGTTAAATCGGTGATGTCGTCACGCAAGCGGAAACTGGACACCGCACCGACCACCTGGCCATCCAATATAATCGGGCTGCGATTGGCAATAAGACGTTTATTATTGAGGTAAAGATTGATGTCGTTATCGGTGCGAGCAGTCGTCAACACAGTATGTAAGTCACTGTGTGGCAACACTTCACTGAGTGGCTGATTCAAACATGCCTGTTTATCCAAACCTAAAATTTGGCAGGCACTTTTATTGATTGAGCGCAGTTTACCGGCCCCATCGATACTCAAAATGCCCTCTTTAAGGGTTTCCAGTGTCACATCCAACTCGACATAAAGTCGGCCAATCTCTTCGGGCTCAAACCCCAATATCGCTTTTTGAAAGCGCCGTGATGCATAGCTAGAGACCAAGGCGTTCGCACCGACCACAATCAATGCCATCACAATCAAGAAGAACAGGAATGGTTCAATCCTATCTTGAAGCCGGTCAATCAAATACCCGACAGACACAACGCCGATGATTTCACCGTGCTGATTGAACACCGCCGTTTTACCCCGCACTGAGTAACCCAGTGACCCTTTGGCGAACGAGATGTACGCCTCCCCGTCGACCAAAGCGCGCTTGTTGTCACCACCGCGCATTGGCTTACCAATTCGATCATCGACTGGGTGCACCAAACGCATACCTTGCTTGTCGCCGATCACGATAAACGCGGCGCCAATCAACTGGGTCAAATCACGATAGCGCTGCTGACTTTGCACTTGGCCGGTTTCAATCATTTCAATCACAATCGGTGATTTGGCAAGAAAAGAGGCCACCCCAAGCGCCTTCAAGCCCATCTCTTCTTCTTGCGAATGCTTGATGTAAATAAAGCCGGCGGCCGAGAGCAAGAGCAATTCGATTAGCCCAGATAATGTCATGATCATCAGCATCCGTTTGCGAAAGCTGATACTGCTCCAATTCATACTTTTCCTCACTGCCGATCGCGTGTCGCTGCGATCAAGAGACCTTCCTATAATGAGACATTTTAAGGCTAACATCGATGCCAGTATTGGACGACTGGCGCTCATCCAAACTGTGAATTCCCCAAGTGAATTGAGATCAAAATGCTAATGACTTGGTGATTTTTTAGCCGCAAGGTTGCTTTTTTGAGTTCACTTCATGTTTATTCAGTTATTAACCTCCTTTTCGTTGATTAAGATCAAACCGTTTTTAGAACATTTTATGCACTAAAACCGCATTTGTTTTGTATACTATTTGAACACTCAGTGGTAATCGTCATTGGCTAACCTGCAGCACACCGTTTAAAAGAAGCGACTCACGCACAAGATTCGATGCTGCTCAACAGATAGGAACGTTGGACATGGAAAAGGATATGTACGGCTTCTGCCTTTCAAAAGCGCTACTTTCAAACCATCTCACTGGTACGTTCACTCACGTTCGTGCTTATGAATCTTGCCCTTCTGGTGAACAAGATCGCATCAAACATGCCTACCCCCAATTGTCGGGTAAAGAGCTGCTTGCGACCATGAGCAGCTCGGATCGTCTGCGTTGGCGAGCCGAATTTGTCTGCTTAGACTCAAAATGATCGTCATTACTCGATGAATGCACCATACTTAAGAGAAACCATCCGGTTTCTCTTTTTGTTTCAATGCACTCTATCCACAACGAGAGGTGTAACATGACCCTTCATCCCCGTATTTTGGCGCTATTTGCGGTACTGATCTCACTGTTGTCAGGTTGTGTTTCGACACCCACCGGCATCGCGCCTGTCAATGAGTTTTCTCTCGAGCGCTATCTTGGCACATGGCATGAGGTTGCTCGGCTTGATCACAGCTTTGAACGGGGCCTCAGCCATGTCAGCGCACAATACTCGCTCAATGATGATGGCAGCGTGCAAGTGATCAATCGTGGCTGGAACGATGAAGATAACCAGTGGAAAGAAGCGATAGGTGTCGCCAAGTTTGTCGATGGAGAGGAGATTGGGCACCTCAAAGTCTCTTTCTTTGGACCGTTTTACGGCAGTTATGTGGTGTTCTATTTAGAAGAGGATTATTCAGCTGCGGTCGTCAGCGGTTACAATCGAGACTATTTATGGATTCTCGCCAGAGAGCCTGATTTGCCTACGTACAAGCTCAATAAATACGTCAGGATTGCCCAATCCGCTGGCTTTGACACAGAACAGTTACTGTTTCCTTTTCATGGTGACCTGAGCGAATAGGCCTTTTAGCACTGCGCGTAACTTGGTTTTTGTTGCCCTCCAGTGCGTTGAGGGAGTGGTGGGCGTGGTCGCGATAAGGTGCCGATAGGCACTCTCATCGAAAGTCACCGAGCCACCATGAGCAACGAGCAAAGTCTCTGGGTTTAGCTTGAAAACCCGCTCGACGGAACGCCGATAATAATTAGGATAAAAGATTGGAAAAGGTGAGATTAGGTGCTGTTTCACTTCCACCATTAAGTCCGCCACATAGAGTAGCCGTGTGGGCTCATGCCACAAAGAGAGGTCCCGATCAGTGTGGCCTGGCGTCTCTAGAATCGTCCAATCTGGAAATCCAGGTATCTGGTCCCCTTCGTTGACTACGCTATCAGGCTTGAGGTAACGGTCATACCAGAGGTTGACGCGTGCTTTTTTCATTCTGCCCGCTACCCATAATGCGAGTAGCAAGTCAGACAAAAACATCGCCCCACCCGACCACCCTTGATACCAATGGGTCTTTTTGTCGGCAGAAACTATCTGGCACCCCGTTAATGCTCTAAGACGATGCGCCGCACCCGCATGATCGGGGTGCATGTGTGTCACCACAACGACTTTCAGATCGCACAGAGGACGCGCAAGTTGCTGCTCAATGAACTGGCACAAGTAGGTAATGTCGGCTCGACTAGCGCCGTCAAGAAGCAAGAGTTTGTCGGGATACTCAGCGAGATAGATGGTTTGAATATAACCTTCAATGGTATGAATGTGCATAACGCTGCTAATTTAACAATGTATTCACATTATAAATTAGCAGCGTCTTACTCTTGGCAAAGAGTAAAAACTCTAAGCTGTGAGCCCAATCCTCTTTTTCAAGCCAGTAGCGAGACAGGTTGTGATCTTGCAAAGAGTACCCCGTTAACGGGCATTCAAACCTGTTTGCGCCGCCACTTGTTCAACGATTTTCGTGACGTTATCCGCCACCGCATGGAGCGTACTGAGCTCATCTTGAGTAAAGGGATGTTGCAAAATCGCTTGGGCACCATTTTGCCCGACGACGGTTGGCAAACTAAGCACAACATTGTCGAGGCCATAATCCCCTTGTATCAAGGTCGCAACCGGCAACACCGAGCGTTCATTGATCATAATGGCTTGAATAACCCGGAACACACTCGCGGCAATACCGTGTGTGGTGTTTTGCTTGCGCTTAAATATCTCGTAACCCGCTTGCTTGACCGATTCAAGCAGTTCATCCGCGCAAATACGAGGCATTTTGTGTGTATCGCAGTAATAATCTGCAGGTTGTCCGGCGATCGAAATTAAGCTCTTGGGGGTGAAGCAGTTGCTTCCATGCTCACCAAGAACATAACCGAAAACGTTTTTAGGATCTAAGTTGACGCGGTTAGCCACAATACTCATCAAACGTGCGGTATCAATCACACAACCGCTGCTGATCACTTTCTCCGCCGTGTAGCCAGTATTGGTTGCGATAAAGTGTGTGACAATGTCACAAGGGTTGGAGACCACGATGAGTATCGCGTTCGGTGCGACGCGCTCAACATTCCTCGCGATATCAACACCAATTTTGGCGTTGATTTCTGCCAAATCAATTCGAGTCTGCCCCTGCTTAATCTGCGCGCCTGCGGTAATCACGACAATGTCTGCGCCAATCAAACTGAGATAGTCATCGGTCGGCATAATGTGGGTATTTTTTGTGAATGTTAGCGCGGCAGTATGGCGAAAATCGAACGCTTCCCCTTCCGCCCTTGCTAGATTCTGATCCAACAACACCAGTTCACTAATACTGCCCAATGTCAGTAGATAATTACAGACACCCACACCCACTGCGCCAGCGCCGATCACTCCGATCTTCATGCTCTCTTCCTTGTTCCAATCAAATTTAGTGCTCTGGGCGTATTCTAATCGTCTGAAACCTCTTTTTTCCAATTTAATTTTATCTTCAAATTAAATATTAGATAAAAATATCGTTCATGACATAAAAACCAGTAGAGTTAATCGCAATCTGTTGAAAGAGCGAGCACAACTTAGAGATCAAAATGACTACCACATCCACTCAATGACGCGTATTCTCAGACCAAATCACTCCGTTGAGAATCAGATATGCTCATTATTGGCCACCGCGGCGTGGCAGGACACTATCCAGAAAACACCACCGCCAGCATTCAAGCGGCGATAGATCTTGGCCTTACTTGGGTTGAAGTCGATGTGCAGCCTTGCAAAGACGGTCATCTCGTCGTGTGTCACGACCATACTGTTGACCGTTGCTCAAATGGTACAGGCAGAGTCGACACCTTGACCCTCAGTGCGCTCAAACAACTCAATTTTGCGGCGCGCCATGAAGGTCAAGTGACACCACAAACCCTGTTAACCCTTGAAGAGCTACTGACACTTATTGAACCCAGCGACATCAAGCTGAATATTGAAGTGAAAGTTGATACCCACGACGCCCAATCGGTATGCGCGCTATTGGCCTCTACGCTCAATGTGACCTCAATACCGCTAGAGCGCATTATTTTGTCGAGTTTTAGCCATGACGTGATGCGCGAGTTAGCAAAGCAAATTCCTCAGTGTCGACGCGCTTTACTTACCGAGCGATTGAAGCGCAAGGATTGGCAACTTCTCAAAGAGGTGGAGGCGACAGGCTGCAATATTGGCGCAACATGGGCGACCAAGTCTACCGTCTCAAAACTACAAGATGCCGGGTATGAAGTGTGGTGCTACACCATCAATAATCCGAAACGACTCAAACACCTTTCTCAATTGGATGGTATTTTTAGCGACTATCCAGAACGTTTTCTCTAGCACCTCTTCTCACCCTGTTCGCCTCTACTTGGCCTCCTGCTGAGTAGAGTGAGTTACCCATCACATTTTCTGCACCTTTTCAAAGCTCTCATTCAACCTATCAAACCAATATAATTTAACTACTTATCAGATAGTTAGAAAACAAACTCCTTCTATTAATCTACCTGACCCGCTCATTTTGCGCGCAAAAAATGCTTGCGTCTTCGCCACAATAAAACTACTGTATACGCATACAGCATGTATAAAAGGACAGTATTATGATTTCAGTTCAAACACCTCGTCACGGCTACTCAAAGTTTAATGTGTTGGCTCAGTCTACCCAGCCTCTATCTTTGGATGACACCAGCCTTGAACGACTGGCTGATCTGTCACAGCAGAAACAGTGGATTCTATTTACAGGTCAATGCCCACGTCCAGATTTTGCTCAACTGTCCTCACATCAAGTGCGTTGCAATCAAATCATCCACATGAAGCCATCGCAAATTCAGTCGGAAGTCGATATTGTGACCAAAGCGATTCAATCAGGTAACGCCAGTGCGGTGGTTGCCTCAAGTGAGCTCTCTCTTATCGAACAGCGACTATTGAAAGAACTGGCCAAGCAACATCAGTGTGAAGTCTTTTTTGTTGATGCGTCTATGCATCACTACCACTAAATCGAAACCTCACTGCTTCGCCTCCTATCATTGTGATAAGAGGCGTTTCTTTTCGCGGTTTCTTGATTTGAAACCAAGGCCTAACTCATTCAACTTAAAAACAAGCAAACGTTTGCTTTTTATCTGGAACAGAGAAAAAGTTCTGGTATCATGCTCTGCAAATGAAGGGCCTTCATGGCTTATCAACCATTTTTGACAAATTATAGGAATGTCTAAATGAGTCTCGCAGAACAAGTTCTCGCCGTTAATGACGATCTTCCCATCCGCACTGATAAACCGGTTCACAGTGGTAAAGTCCGCTCTGTGTATTGGCTAACCGAAGCCGATAGCCGACGCCTTATCGAAGAAAAAGGTTACGACGTGTCGCCTGACGCACCACTAGCAATTATGGTGATCAGTGACCGTATCTCCGCGTTTGACTGCATTTGGCACGGTGAAGGGAATCTAAAAGGCGTGCCAGGTAAAGGGGCGGCGTTAAACGCCATCTCCAACCACTGGTTCCAACTGTTTAAAGACAATGGGCTCGCAGACAGCCACATTCTCGACATTCCTCACCCATTGGTTTGGATCGTGCAAAAAGCCAAGCCCATCATGATCGAAGCCATCTGCCGCCAATACATCACCGGTTCAATGTGGCGTGCTTACGAAAAAGGTGAGCGCGAGTTTTGTGGTATCACACTACCTGAGGGTTTAGAGAAAGACAAAGCGCTTCCAGAGCTACTTATGACGCCATCCACTAAAGGCATTCTACGTGGCATCCCTGGTGTACCAGAAGCGGACGACGTTAACATCAGTCGCCGCAACATCGAGGAGAACTTTGCCGCGTTTAACTTCTCAAAGCAAAGCGACATCGCGATTTATGAGAAGCTACTCAGTGAAGGCTTTGGCGTCATTAGCTCGGCTTTGGCGAAAGTAGGTCAAGTCTTTGTTGATACCAAATTTGAGTTTGGTTACGTCACCGACGCGGCGGGTCAGGAAAAACTCATCTACATGGATGAAGTGGGGACACCGGACTCTTCACGTATTTGGGATGAAGCACAATACCAAGCCGGCAATATTGTCGAGAACTCAAAAGAAGGGTTCCGCCAGTTCTTGCTTAACCACTTCCCTGACCCAGACATCTTGCTCAATAAAGATCGCATGCCTGAGCGTGAAGCCCTTGCTCGTGACAATGCCCTTCCTCTCTCTGCGTTGATGGACATCTCAAAGACCTACACAGGTATCGCAGAAAAGATCACGGGAAAAGCGATTACGCTCAGCGATAATCCTAAGCAAGAGATCATCGATATTCTTGCCGCAGACTACGGTCTCATTGACTAAGTGACCTGTTCGACTGAAACGACAACGCCCAGCTAAGCTGGGCGTTGTTTTATCTTAACAATGATATCTCTACTTAGTGGCTTTTCATCTCATCGCTTAGAGCTTAAAGCGCTTTATCTCTTGTTCAAGCTCAAGTGAGAGTTCGGAAAGCTGTCTTGCTTGCGCCGCAGCGTCATGCGCTTCATCGGCTAATTCATTGGAGACATCACGAATACCAACCGTATTACGCGTGATTTCTGACGTCACCGAGGCTTGCTCTTCTGCCGCTGAGGCGATCTGAGTCGCCATATCGCTAATACGCTCGACCGCATGTTGAATATCAGTGAGGCTGTGTGCCGCCAAATCCGCGTCTTCAACACTGGTTCCCGCTAATTGTCCACTATCACGCATGATGCCCACCGCTTTTAGCGTGGTGCCTTGCAGCGTCTCAATCATGTGTTGGATCTCTTTGGTCGATGAGTGTGTGCGTTGGCTAAGCACGCGCACTTCATCGGCAACGACTGCGAACCCACGACCCTGCTCACCAGCGCGAGCGGCTTCAATGGCCGCATTCAAGGCGAGCAAATTTGTCTGCTCTGCGATATCTTGAATCGTCGAAAGAATGGTATTGATGCTGTTGCCATGGACTTCTAACTCTTGAATGACTTTTGTCGCCACTTGAACTTCATTAGCCAGGTTCTGAATCGAGCTTTGCGTTTGCACCACTTGTTTACCACCTTGCATACAGGCTGACACCGCTTGGGTAGAGTTCTGCGCTGTGTGGTCCGCGTTGCCGGCAATTTCTTGCGTCGCGGCCGCCATCTCGTTGATGGCTGTGGCGACCATGTTGATCTCATCTTGCTGCAAACGAATTCGTTCACTTCGCTGCGCGGCATTTCGTGCTGTGCTTTTCGATTGCTCAGACAATGAGGCAGACACAAGGCTCAGCTTCGATACCATCGCATGCATATTGCCGACAAACGTATTAAAGTTTGCCGCCAGTTGACCCACCTCATCGTCACTTCTTGGCTCTAGACGCTGAGTTAAATCCCCTTCGCCTGACGCAATGGCTTCCAAGGCGGTCGACACGCGCACTAAGTCGCGAAATAAGAAGCTCACCAACCAAGAGACCAGTGCGATGACCACTGCCGTGATCACCAGTGACGTCACCACCAGCTTGATCATCAACTGATTGAGCGCCGCTTCTTCAGTCGTCACATCCATCTCAATGGCAAAAATCCAAGGGGTGTGGGCAACGGATTTGAAATAGTACAGCTTCTCTTGATTGCCTTGATGTAAACGATGTATCGATCCGTTGTCTGCTGCTTGTTTGATGTCTCGCAAAGATAATCGGTCGAACAACTGACTGACCGGTTTGAGCAGCAAGTTTTTATCAGGATGAGCGAGGAAGTTACCATCTTGTGTATCAATCAACATCGCGTGCGCATTTTTGCCTACATTGAGGTTGATGACGTCGTTAATCAGCTGATCAATCAGCACATCGGCCCCAACCACACCACGTAGCTGCGTACCCTGCGT
>NZ_JCBDGX010000163.1:0-4852 GCF_059834345.1 Vibrio sp. R11-SG3-ISO3-SZ | reverse complement strand
GGATCTGGTCTGAGGCCGCCAAAATCCCGAGCGCGATCGGCAAATCAAAGCGGCCGCCCTCTTTAGGCAGATCGGCAGGCGCGAGGTTGACGGTAATTCGCTTGGCAGGAAATTCAAACCGAGAGTTGATGATGGCGCTGCGCACTCTATCTCGTGACTCTTTGACGGTGGTTTCCGGCAGCCCCACTAGGGTAAACCCGGGCATCCCATTGCTGATATGGACTTCCACCGTTACCGGCGGGGCTTCGACCCCCACCGATGCGCGGCTATGAATCACGGCTAAACTCATGTGTACTCTCTGATTGAATTGACTAGGCGTGATGTTATATAGCGTGTAGAGAAGCAACGGGAATGTGAAAAAAGAATGACTTTTTGCTTGTCATGTAACGGAATTCTATGTTACCACTAGTGACGCAATCAATTTCGTACGAAATTAAGCCGACGCACGTAACCAAAACTGCACAAACAGCAGAACCAGTGAAATGCGCGATTGGTACGAATGGCGACACAACATCAACGTAAATAATTAAATATGAATTTCAACGCCCGCTTCACTTCACTGCTAGCCCTGATTATCGTGGTCATTATTGATTCCGCGCGGGGGATGGTGGGCGAAAAATAACCACAGATTCTAAAAAACCCCCGCACTGAAAAGTCCGGGGGTTTTTTTCAACCTATGGGATGGCAGAATTTTAAGCGTTAGACAGTTCATCATTAAGAACTGCAGGAAGAATGGGAGCGCACATGACGTGCAAAGCAACACAACAAGACTGCCAAGCCACTCGCAGTCACAAGACACAAGGAGGCCTTTGATGACTGGTGCAGAGTTAGTCGTAGCCGCATTAAAACAGCAAGGCATCCAAACCGTCTTTGGGTACCCCGGCGGGGCCATCATGCCAATTTACGATGCCCTTTATGATGGCGGTGTTGAGCACATTTTGTGTCGACACGAGCAAGGCGCCGCAATGGCCGCCATTGGAATGGCGCGAGCCACTCAAGAAGTGGCCGTCTGTATGGCAACCTCAGGACCGGGAGCCACCAACTTGGTCACTGGCCTTGCCGATGCCTTTATGGACTCCATTCCACTGGTGGCGATCACCGGACAGGTCGCCAGTTCACACATCGGCACCGACGCGTTCCAAGAGATGGATGTGATTGGCATGTCGCTGTCGTGTACCAAGCACAGCTACCTAGTGACCGACATCAACGAACTGGCACCGACCTTATCCGAGGCATTTGAAGTCGCTAAAACCGGCCGCCCGGGCCCTGTGATTGTCGATATTGCCAAAGATGTCCAACTGGCCAACGCGCCGGTTTCTGTTCTTTCTTCTTTCACTCCACCTGCCATGCCACGCGCCAGCGCTGATGAGATTGCCAAAGCACAAGATCTGCTGTCACACAGTGCCCGCCCCGTATTATACGTCGGTGGTGGTGTGCAACTTGGTCATGCCACGGGTGCCGTGCGCGAGTTTTTGCGCCTCAACCCGATGCCATCGGTCAGCACACTTAAAGGCTTAGGGACAATTGAACGTCATGACCCACACTACTTAGGCATGCTTGGCATGCACGGCACCAAAGCCGCCAACTTGATTGTGCAAGAGTGTGATTTGTTGATTGCCGTCGGCGCCCGTTTTGATGACCGCGTGACCGGCAAACTCGATACCTTTGCGCCCAACGCCAAAGTGATTCATATCGATATCGACGCCGCCGAAATCCACAAGCTACGCCAAGCCAATGCGCCTGTTCGCAGTGAAATTGGCGTTGCGCTCTCTCAGCTCGAATTGTCTCAAGACATTACACCGTGGGTGAAACACAGCGAGAGCTTACGCAGTGGCTTTAAGTGGCGCTATGACCATCCAGGTTCATTGATTTACGCGCCGGGCTTATTGAAAACCTTATCGGATATGATGCCTGACAGCAGCATCGTCTCGACCGATGTTGGCCAGCACCAAATGTGGGCGGCACAGCACATCCAGCCGCGCGAGCCGCAAAACTTCATCACCTCAGCCGGTCTTGGCACTATGGGCTTTGGCTTACCGGCAGCTATGGGCGCCGCCGTAGCCAGACCGGGCGATCAATCGATTCTGGTCACCGGTGATGGCTCATTTATGATGAACATTCAGGAACTGGGCACGTTAAAGCGTCGTCAGATCCCGGTGAAAATTGTGCTGCTCAACAACCAACGCCTCGGCATGGTGCGTCAATGGCAATCGCTGTTCTTTGATGGCCGCCACAGTGAAACCATTCTGGATGACAACCCTGATTTTGTTATGTTGGCGAAAGCGTTCGACATTCCGGGTAAAACCATCAGCCGCAAAGAAGAAGTCGGCCCTGCGCTAAAAGAGATGCTTGAAAGCGAGACGTCGTACTTACTGCATGTCCTTATCGATGAAGAAGAAAACGTGTGGCCGCTGGTTCCACCGGGCGCGTCCAACAACGATATGCTGGAGAACACTTAACATGGAAAGATACTTAATTGATATTAAAGCCGATGATAAACCGGTACTGCTTGAGCGTGTCCTTCGCGTGGTTCGTCATCGTGGCTTTGTGGTCAAACAGGTGGCCGGTACGCAAAACCACTCCAGCAAAATCGCCAGCGTAGAGATCATCGTCGACAGCGATCGCCCCATTTCATTTCTCACCAATCAGATTGAAAAACTGTGGGACGTGCGCAGTGTCGAAGTGACACAAATTGCGAATGACGCATTGCCAAACAATAACCTACAACAACAAATTTGCGCATAAGGAAGGCAATCATGGCAACAAAAACCGCAGACTACATCTGGTTCAACGGCGAGATGGTCCCTTGGGCCGAAGCCAATGTGCACGTGCTGACCCATGCGATGCACTATGGCACCTCCGTGTTTGAAGGCGTGCGCTGCTACAACACGCCTAAAGGGCCGATTGTTTTCCGTCACCGCGAACACGCGCAGCGTCTCAAAGACTCCGCCAAAATTTACCGTTTCCCAATTCCTTACAGCATCGATGAAATAATGGAAGCGACCCGCGAAACCCTGCGCCAAAATAAGCTTGATAACGCTTATATCCGTCCACTCGGTTTTGTCGGCAACGTCGGCTTGGGCGTTTGCCCGCCCGCGGATACGGAAATGGATCTCATCATCGCCGCCTTCCCTTGGGGCTCTTATCTAGGTGAAGAAGCGCTAGAGAAAGGGGTTGATGCCATGATTTCCAGTTGGAATCGCGCCGCACCGAACACCATCCCAACCGCAGCAAAAGCGGGCGGTAACTACCTCTCTTCCTTGTTAGTTGGCGGTGAAGCCCGTCGTCACGGCTACGATGAAGGGATCGCGTTGAGCGTCGATGGCTACCTGTCTGAAGGGGCGGGTGAGAACATTTTTGTCATCAAAAATGGCGTGATCACCACTCCACCGGCCACCAGTGCGATTTTGCCTGGCATTACCCGTGATTCAATCATGACGCTCGCGCGTGACATGGGTTATGAAGTCCGCGAAGCCAACATTGCGCGTGAAGCGCTCTACCTTGCCGATGAAGTCTTTATGACCGGCACCGCAGCGGAAGTCGTTCCCGTCGCAACCATTGATAAAATCGAAGTGGGCTGTGGCCGCCGAGGCCCTATCACTCAAGCCCTTCAAACGGCCTACTTTGGCCTATTCAACGGCACCACTGAAGATAAGTGGGGCTGGTTAGATTACGTTTACCCCGCAGACGCAGCAAAATAAGGAAGTATGCAAAATGCCTAAATACAGATCCGCCACCACCACTCACGGACGTAACATGGCCGGTGCTCGTGCACTTTGGCGCGCAACTGGGGTAAAAGATGAAGATTTCGGTAAACCGATCATCGCCGTAGTGAACTCGTTCACTCAGTTTGTTCCCGGTCACGTTCACCTCAAAGACATGGGCCAACTGGTCGCTCGCGAAATTGAGAAAGCAGGCGGTATTGCCAAAGAATTCAACACCATCGCGGTCGATGATGGCATTGCGATGGGTCACGGCGGCATGCTCTACTCGCTGCCTTCTCGTGAGCTGATCGCCGACTCGGTGGAGTACATGGTCAACGCCCACTGCGCGGATGCCATGGTGTGTATCTCCAACTGTGACAAAATCACACCGGGAATGCTGATGGCTTCAATGCGCCTCAATATTCCGGTGATTTTCGTCTCGGGCGGACCAATGGAAGCGGGCAAAACCAAGCTGTCTGATCAACTGATCAAGCTCGACTTGGTTGACGCGATGATCCAAGGTGCTGACCCTAAAGTCTCCGACGAGCAAAGTGAGCAGATTGAGCGCAGTGCCTGTCCAACGTGTGGTTCGTGCTCAGGCATGTTTACCGCCAACTCGATGAACTGTCTCACCGAAGCCCTCGGTCTTTCTCAGCCGGGTAACGGTTCGATGCTGGCCACACACGCCGATCGCGAGGCGCTGTTCATCAATGCCGGTAAGCGCATTGTCGAGTTGACTCGCCGCTACTATGAGCAAGAGGACGAATCTGCCCTGCCGCGCAACATTGCCACCTTTGACGCGTTTGAAAACGCCATGGCGCTCGACATCGCCATGGGCGGCTCCACCAACACCATTTTGCACCTGCTTGCGGCGGCGCAAGAGGGTGAAGTGGACTTTGATATGGAAGACATCGACCGTCTGTCACGCCAAGTGCCTCACCTATGTAAAGTGGCGCCGTCGACGCAAAAATACCACATGGAAGATGTCCACCGAGCAGGTGGCGTCATGGCGATTTTGGGTGAGCTCGACCGCGCTGGCTTGCTGCACAATGATGCCCGCACCGTACTGGGCCTATCGATGAAAGAGCAGTTGGCGCAATACGACATCATGCAGACCGAAGATCCAGACGTGTTGACCTTTTTCCGCG
>NZ_JCBDGX010000162.1:0-6567 GCF_059834345.1 Vibrio sp. R11-SG3-ISO3-SZ | reverse complement strand
TAAGGTGGTCATCAGCGTCTGTAGAGGTGGAGTTTGTTTGTGGTGATTTTAGTGCTTCAACAGCTTCTTCTATGGCTCCCTGAATTGGAGATGATACGGATGATTGCTCCTGTTGGCCTTGCTGCTGCCCCTGCTGGCTTTGTTGCTGCCCCTGTTGGCCTTGTTGCTGCCCCTGCTGGCTTTGTTGCTGCCCCTGTTGGCCTTGTTGCTGCCCCTGCTGGCCTTGTTGCTGCCCCTGTTGGCCTTGCTGCTGCCCCTGCTGAGACTTTAGTTCTTCTACGGCAGCACGATACAACGAAAGAGCAATAGTTTCTGAAGACATGTTTCCATACTCAACATACTCTTCGTGGGTAAAACCATATGGTTTTACCCCAGTTATTTCTTCAAAGATATCGATATCAATGGACACTCCTAGATCGAAGTGCAGTGATAGATTGTTCGCAATGTCTTGCGCAATGTTCACTAGTTGGGGTGGGAGAGAAACTAGGCGACGGAAATCATCATTCAGACAGTGAGCGAGTTCATGCAGTATTACCATCACCACCGCATTTGCAAGGTCTGGACGACCAATCTCAAGGCATTTTGCGTCCACTTCCATTAGCTTTATGAAAAAGTCTTTGTTGAAGTAAATTGCATCACCTGTAGTAAACGCTGTTTTGCATCCAATAGAAGACGTGAAGGTATCGTTATCATAAAGGAAGAAGGGCAGCTTGCGAGCAAGGTAGGAATAGTGCTCATACTTTGGAAAAGACCTTCGAACAATACCCTCATCGCGAATACTCTCTACGTACTTATTGAAGAGGACCATCCACTTTGGGTCGCTGAGTAATTTTGACATCGTATTGGTCCTCTACATATCGAAGTATTGACTAGGGTTATAATCGTGGCTGATACGATCTTGATTTCTCGCGACAATCTGCATTGACTCAGAGCGGACACATTCGGATTCAAATTTGTCGAGTAGTTCTTGAGAGTCACTACACTCAAAATAGTCTTTTAAAGGTAGGGTCTGAGATAGCCTTAGTTCTTTCAGTGCCACGCCAGTATTGGATGCTGTATCAATTAGATTGGAAATGACAGACTTGGGAAGTTTAGGAAGTTGATTTTCAAGAAGATACATGGATGCAGCAGCTAAAGCAGAATCATGCATGAATCCTACGGTATCGCGGTGGCCATATGCCAGTTGCAAGCCAACTATGGCTAAGGGCTCAGAGCGAATACCTTGCTTCGGATCAATCTTGGTCAAGCGCGTAACGAATCGCTCAAACGGAGCTATCATGTGCATACCGAAATCTCTAGAATCAACGACTGCGTTCATTGTTTCAGTGGCGGACTTAAGAAAAACCACCTCACCAAATGTGGGAACGTGAACTTTACCTTCGGACAGCTCAGCAGTCGCTATGGATATCGGCATCATTGAGACATCGTGAACATCAAGTAGCCTGCACATGGCTGATTCAACCTGACGCATCGCCGTTGCAACTTCTTGTCGCGGCATTTCGCTCATTCGTTTTACCCCATAAGCCATGAGGTCGGTGACTGGTATTCCGGCGACAATGGGCAGTTCATCGGTCTCGCCGCTTAGCAAGGGAGCAACGCGGCTTTCAATGCTTTCAGAGAAATTCAGGGGATCAAAGTTGCTGTAGAACGCCTTATGTAAGCGTGCCTTACGGTTCTCAGCATACTGAATATGCTGATTTGGATTTTGACTTGCTGCATTGCTGATCTCTTTGAGCAGCAAAATGGGATCATTGTATGCTTTCATGGTCAACTCAATTTTAAACTTTTTCAAATATAATATATGATATATTCTAAAAAGATGATATGACAACGCGCATAGAAAGGACAAACAATGAAAGAGCTAGCTACAGATGAAGTTGCGCTGGTTGAGTCGAAGTTACAGGTACCGATTCAGTCTGCAAGCGAGTTGAAACGACTAATTCTAGATGACTGTTGGTACTCGTTACGATCCACGGAAGAAAAAAGGATTCGTTACCGAAGTAAAGAGGCCTCTGTTCTCGGATTTAACTCGAGTGAAGGCGGCGTCGCAACTGGACGATATATCCTGAATCCTAACGGTGATTACGATATCTATAGCATCATCAACGAAGCTAGCGTACTCCTTGCCTCAACGTTAAGCGTAGGCATCTCATACCAATCCCAACAGTCAGTACCAGACAATGCACTGATCATGCAGTTTAGCGCTGAACGATGGAAGAACATTCCAACACACATAATGCAAAGCATGTTCGAAGAAATCGAAAGCAAGTTACGGATGGCGGCATTTGCTGTGGTCTATTTTGACGATTTTGATAGAACCTTACCTATTTTGGAGAGTTTTGCGAAAGCGCTTATCAAGCATCCAAACATCGTTGTCATCATGAGTGCCACATATAGCCTTCAAACAACAGAACCTGAAATGCCGGATGAGCAAATCGAACATATGGCCGACAACATAACTGTTGCGTCTCTATCACCAAGCCGAAAATCGATGACTGAATTCTTCAGACTTTGCCAAGCAGGAGCTAACGCATGAGAAGACCAAGCTATGAAGACTACAAGGTAATTCCAGCTCCCATCAAAGATATGGCTAGAGAGGTTGGAATGGAAGTAAGTCGTGTTGCTGAAGTGCTCCCTGAAGCCATGCAGGACATGATTCGAACTTGGCATACGGGCGGCGAAGACCAGAAATTGGATGATATGCTGGAAAGCGCTTGGCGCAGCATCTTTCGGTACCAGTACATTGATGTTGCCGAAGAAGTAACTCCTATGTACCTAAAAGGACCTGCGGGACAAGGCAAGACCACGGTATTCAGAGTTGCGGCTCAAACTATCGCTCAGCATATGGGCGTGAACCTATACATCGACCCAGATTATAATCAACATGTGGACCCGTATGATATTGTCATGGCTGAACCTCAGCTGGGCGGTGCTATTTCAAACACGGTGCTGCAAGGGGTACCAAATATTGAAAATGGCGTGACGTTCTACAATCCACCGAGTCGTATCGCCAAAATGACCAAACAAAAGTTAAGTGTCTTTCTGCTTGATGACTTGGACAATGCAAATGAGGCCATCAAAAACTCTGCGATGCCTGTAGTGCTCAGCAAGCGATTAAATGACATCAACCTTAAGGATAGTTGCTACGTATGCGTCACGGGTAACTTGGGCGCCATCGACGGAACCAATACCAGTAAGGATAGCGCTGCACTTCTTAACCGTGCAGCCGTTCGATTGGCATGTGACACCCTTGGTGATTGGCTGGAGCGTGGTGAAAAACGCTACGATGACCAGTACGGGATGGCTTTCATCGACAACTTTCTCATGGATAACCCGACACTATTTTACCCAGCGAAACAAAAGAAAGACCGTGGCCAACGGGCCACATCACGTAGTTGGGATAATCTGACAAGTAAGATACGAAACTATTTGGCAGAATATGACGCGCAAGTTAGGGCAGGGGTAACAGCAGCGCCACTGATGCCAAGACTGGAGAAGACCATCCCTAGCTATATAGGTAAAGAGTCGTCAGAAAAACTGGTTACATACTACTCAGACATGCTGACATTGGCGCGACCGGCAGCGTTAGAGATGATTGAAAAAGGCGACCTCTCAGACTCAATGAGAGAAAAGCTCAGTGCAACTCTACAAAGTCGCAGTACAGAGAGCGAATCGGTGGCTCGAGGATACTTACGCCAAGTTAAGAGCATGGTACTCGTCAACATCAAACAGGCTATGAACCTACCTGCTAAGACGAGAGACGAACAGTTGCGCGTTAGCAAAATAGTCGCAACCCAATTCGACAAGTACACGAGAGCATGCTTCACCGCGGGTCTTGTTAAGGCCAATAAAGTAAATATGATCGCAATGACTACTTATGACTTACTCGCCTCGCTGGTGGATCATGCAAATAAAATGGAATCAGCTAGCGTACTCAATTTTGGGCGAGTTACTGAAAAGGGTGAGTACATACCGTCAGAGATTTTTACGCGCCTTCTAACGAATCCGGTTGAAAAAATAAGTGCTGAGCATAGGTATTCTGAGGCCATGATTAACCTTTCGCAAGAACCAGATAAGGTAAAAACAGCCTACGAAACAGCCTTTGTGGATGCAATAACAGTGACTACGCAGGCTGCAACGCTAGAACAAGAGCGACAACAAGCCATAGCAGCTTCTCCGCAGTAAGCGCAATGGACTATCAAAATGGACGACAAAGCCATTGTTCAAGTGGCTTTATCGTTCAAGGTAGTAGTAAAGACCTTCCAAAGACGCTTGCGCCTTAGCAAGCACTCTATCGCTAAATACGTTTGCTTTTGAACGGGCCGGCGCCCATTTTCAATGTTATTGACTTGTTTATAGTCTTTCCAACCCAACTCATGTGCCAGTTGTGCCTGATTGTACCGGAGCATTTCTCTAGCCATACGGACATACCGTTGCCCCTTTGCATCAATCTGATCATTCATGTGCTGGTCCTTCTCTATCCTTTAGTGGCGCGACGATGGCGTCTTTGTTTAGCAATATCCTAGCACCACTCATCTTAAAAACAAGAACAATGTTCTTGTTTTTGGCGTTGTTGTATGGCATGGTTATCTTGTAATTTTGAATGGAAGTTTACAATGACTGCACAACGCACTTTGACTATCGATCATCACAGCCTGTTGCAACAATTCTTGGCGATGGAGGAAGACGCTCAGCTGAAAGTGCGCGCTCATGCCGTACTGACACAGCTTCATCAGCTTGGCCAACTTACGTCCAACCAAACTGAGGCGATGAAGCTGACTGAGCGTATGCACTTGAAGGCTACATCGCCCGTAAACAGCAAAGCAGTGTCCATACCTCATCCCGTCCGCTCGTTTGACATGGGCTTGCCAATGTCTATTCAAGCGGTGTATGGCGAGTTCTTTCCTGCCATTGTGAAATCTTGCTTCTTTGATGCCATGTCGCCTGCCTCTAGCGAAATGCTCGCTGTGTTAATCAAAGGAATGCCTGACTTGCGGAGCGCCTACCCGAACTTTGTCCAATTGCTTGATACGGTTGGTACTGGCTCATTGTTTACTCTTTTGTACCCATTTCAGCATGTAATCACTAAGGCGCCGACCTTTAGCTTTACTCAGGAGACGTGTCGTGAGGTAGCAACAATGGATATCTCTCGCAGTATCGACACTTCGTTCATGCACCCCCCAGCGCCGCTTACCTATTTTCATCTCGAAGATAGCTTGGGCCTCACAGTTCACGATGCAGCAACGGGATATCATGAACTCGATGGTTTTTACATCTCAGAAGCGGATCACACCCAACACCCCTACATTTTCGACGATGGCACGCTTGATGCGCTAGGCTTGGACAGTTCGCTCCCGTATCGCATGGTGTCATGTGTGTTTGTTGGCAAACCCAAAGACACAATGGCCAACGATACTTTGACTAAGATCGATTGCTTTCTCCAAGATGGGTTGTCAATTGAAGACATGATCCGACGCACCGTGCTGTGGTATGAAGGTAATGTTGACGTAGCGATGACAGGTCCGTATTTAGGGGAGATGAAGAACTTTAGTCACCTACCCGATGCCAATACAGAGATCGATGTTGACCACAATGTGCGCTTGCTCCAAGTCGCCATCAACTTCATGGCTTATCTCAACTTTGCGCAATTTCGTCGCACAGAGACCAAAGCGCGGTCTGTTATTGAAAATGGCATTCTCAGCAAATCACCAAAGAATCAGAAAAGGGCCGCAAAGAAATTGAATGGCTTATCCGACCAAATTGTAATTCGCACAACATCGACGCTGTTCAGTGGCCGCAGTTCTGGCGAATCAGGTTATAAGGTCAGTCCTCACGTCCGCCGCGCTTTTTTGCGCAATCAACGCTATGGTGCTGGTGATAACGTATACTATAAGCCTAAGTTTATAGCGGCAACCACGGTTGCGCAGGGTGACAAAGAAGCGGTCGTCAGCAAGCAGTATATAGTGACAAAATGACTGAACTGGCGTTATTCCTTTTAGGGAATTGAGCTATCCGTTTAGTAAGAGTGACTAGAAAGGGCTATCTATGAACCATAGCCCAAAATCGAATGTTGGAAAGCCGCATCAGTCCGTGGTCAGATCGTTGATAATCCACTTTGCATGATCATCGTACCAACTATCTGGATAACTCATTGCTTTATTGGTCATGTTAAGCACCGAGCGGATACTATTCACAATGGATGCATGATTGAGCGACAGGGGAATCGGTGTTTCTTGACTGTCGACAATAATGCTAGTGACGTCACCAAGTCCCGATTTAAGTAATGGATACAACATGGAACCAACCAACTCGTCAGCGCGTGTGTCCTTGTAGGCGGTCCAACCCACTTTGTACTCGATAATACCATTCTCCAAATAAAGCTTGGCCTGATATACCTTATCAACCACAGCATTCGGCCCTGAGACCACATCAATAACGACTTTAAATATGTTTTCTTGGCCAATGGTCGAAATGAGCTGGTCAAAATCTGGCTGAGAGACCATGTCATGGATCTCAATCGTTGAACGAGAGGCAAACAAGCGATTTAACTGAGTGATGGGAAATTCT
>NZ_JCBDGX010000161.1:0-5011 GCF_059834345.1 Vibrio sp. R11-SG3-ISO3-SZ | reverse complement strand
GATCTCGCGATGGCGGCTGCGGCGGCGTTGGTTAAAGCCCCTTCAGGGCATCAAGTATTGACTCTGAATGGGTCCGAGTCACTGACTAATGATGAAATGGCGCATATCATGGATCGCATCTTGGGTACGTCAATCAATATGGTGCACTTGAGTGACGATGAATTTCGTTCTCAACTGACCTCATTCCAACTGCCAGAGCTTGTTATTGAGCTGTGTGTTACGATGGACCAGCACAATCGAGGTCTCTTCTCGGATGGCAGCAGTGATGAGTTTGTTGCCCTGACTGGCTCCCAACCGCAGACGTTCGAACAGTGGTTAACAAATCATAGAACGGAACTGAGAAAGTTGGCTAATCTTGATGGCTAATCGATAGACTGAGAGGGGAAACTGCAAGCGCCCCCTGTTGATGTCTATTTGAGGTATTTGACGTGCGCTTCCATCTCTTCGCCGATTTCTTTACGCATGTTCATTAAGCGGATCGCCGAGTCACGCAGTTTAATATCATCGGCAGTCTCGGGAATCCACTCAGGGACAGGTGATGGCTTTCCATGCTCGTCTACCGCGACCATGATGACAATGCAGTGTGTGGTGAGGCGATTTTTCATCTCTTTAGGGTCGCTGGCTTGCACGTCAATGGCGATGTGCATCGATGAGGTGCCGGTGTAGATCACTTTGGCACTTACTTCGACTAAGTTGCCAACATGGATTGGCGCTACAAAACGAATTCCGCCCGCGTAGGCAGTAATGCAGTACTTACCGCTCCATGCGGCGGCATTGGCGTAGGCCGCTAAATCTATCCACTTCATGACTGCGCCGCCGTGGACCTTACCGCCAAAATTGACGTCACCCGGCTCGGCCAGAAAACGCAGTGTAATGTCCCTTTTCCCATGGCTCATAAACTCTTCCTTTTTATTCTCTTGAGCAAGCAGGGTATAGAGTTAGCACACTTTTTGGTCGAGGTGCAAACTTAACTAGCGCTGGACCTCTTCATAGTCACCTTCAATCGTGTTGCCGCTTTTATTGGCGGATGGTTCAGTGCGTGAAAATGCTGCTGAACGCTGAAGTCGTTTGCCAGCGAAAATCGCAGCGATGGTCAACGGAATAGCAAGGATAAGGCTCATTATCAAAGTAAACATGCCAACAAACAGGGCGAAGATAGCGGTCATTGCGCGTGCCATATAGGACTCCTCTTAATGTGAGAGGCTATCGTACTGAAGGCGGTATGAATGAAAGATGAATGAAAAAGGCCGCTGCATTGATGCAGCGGCAATTCGGGGGGGGATTATTATTGTTGTGGAGTTGAATTGAGATTAAGCGCGGCTTTGTGGGAACGTGGGATAGCGAACGCCCATCATTTGTTCCATACAGTGGACAACCTGGCAGCTATAGCCAAACTCATTGTCATACCAAATGTAGAGCACGCAGCGGTTGTCTTGCGTAATGGTAGCTGCGCCATCGACGACACCAGCAAAACGTGAACCGACCAAATCACTCGAGACGACTTCGGTGGAATCCGTATAGTCCATCTGGGCAGACAGGCTTGAGTTCAACGCGGCATCACGAAGATACGCGTTGAGTGAGGCTTTGTCGGTGCCTTGGGCCAAGTTGAGGTTCGCGACTGCCATCGAGACGTTCGGAGTCGGAACGCGAATGGCATTGCCCGTGAGCTTGCCCGCCAATTCAGGTAGGGCTTTAGCGACCGCTTTAGCCGCGCCGGTTGACGTTAGAACCATATTTAGCGACGCGCTGCGACCACGGCGTTCGCCTGAGTGGAAGTTATCAATCAGATTTTGGTCATTGGTAAAAGAATGCACGGTTTCTATATGGCCAGAGAGTATACCGTACTGGTCATTGACCGCTTTGAGCACCGGTGTAATCGCATTGGTCGTGCAACTGGCTGCGGACACTATGGTATCATTCGCTTCGATTTCATCGTGATTCACACCAAAGACGATGTTTTTGATTTCACCTTTGCCTGGAGCGGTCAGCAGCACCTTGCTCGCACCCGGGCAGGCCAAATGTTGGCTCAAGCCTTCGGCGTCGCGCCACACGCCCGTATTGTCGACCACTAACGCATTTTGAATACCGTAAGCGCTGTAATCGACGTCTTGAGGTTGGTTGGCATAGATGAATTGAATGTAGTTGCCGTTCACAATCAGCGCTTTGCGCTCTTCATCGACAATGATGCTGCCATTAAACTGGCCATGAACCGAGTCGCGTCGTAGTAGACTCGCGCGCTTGGCTAAATCACCCTGTTTTCCGCCGCGTACGACTACTGCGCGCAAACGTAACGGATAACCCGGGCCGGATTTTTCGACCAACAAGCGGCTTAGAAGTCGTCCAATTCGACCAAAACCATACAACACCACATCGCGAGGTGTCGGCACCGTGTTGCCATTCATCGCACCGACCAGCGCCGTGTGCAAAAAGTCACTGACGCCGTGGGCATCATCGCGACCTTGCCAAAATTGGTGGGCGAGTTGGCCGACATCAATACGACATGGTGACAGAGCCATGGTTGAGAGCGCCTGAATCAGAGGCAGGGTTTGTTCTGTGCTCAGCGGCTTTCCGGTGTAGTGACGAGCGAGCCGATGCGCTTTGATGATGTCGATGGTGGCGGCGTTGACCAGTGTTTTGCCAAACAGCAGCACTTCAACGCCTTTTTGTCGGTAAAGTTGGCTGAGTAAAGGGGAGATCGTTTCAGCATTCGTTTGGCTTTTCTGCCAGTCTAGAAGGTGATGTTCTGGACTCATGGTTTAGGGGACCTTTCACGTTTTAGGGCTGATGCTGTATTCAGTTGGGGTGCTCAATACAGCGATAGGGTTGTAACTATTTTGTAATTTTTATGCGGCAGGATTGTAATAGCTAATATCTTATTCTGCTAGTAAAAATAATGTCGGTGGTTATCACTAAATAACGTCGATATTGCAGAGGTTGATCACGTTAAGAATCAGTAGAAGTGCCTATTGACAAAAAATGAAGAGCGCAGTTAATTCGCGACAAAAAATACTTGTGACACGTCATTGGTGCAATCTTGCCTATAAGGTACATAAGGAATGCGTTTTGACTCATGGAATCTACAGATTTGGTAAACAAAACGAGATCTTAAAATGGTAAACCAAGGTCGAACGCGAGTGGGGGCGTGATGTCTTTGAGTGTCGATGAGTAAGAATGAAAAAAACGGAGCGCGGTGGGCTCCGTTTTTGGGGATAAATGGGTCGAGAAAAGTCTATGGTCTTGGGATCAGATCATCGAGCGGCAACCAGTTCACTTTCACACCCGCTTGTAAGAACATGTCTTGGCTGACTTTGATCTTGTCACCCCAGCGAGAGAGAAAATCCTCAGTTTGCTCTGGGCAGTGCACCGAGGAGATACCAGTCTGAATGATTTTCGCTGCACAGTTTGGGCACGGAAAGTGAGTCACCCAGATCTCGCAGCCATCTAAATCTCGCTTAGCAAACAAAATGGCATTTTCTTCGGCATGCAGCGTTTTTAGATACTTCATGTCTCTGTCATCCGTATTGGCACTGTCGGAAATGCCATGTGGATAGCCATTAAAGCCGACAGAGACGATGCGGTTCTGTTTTGTAATGACGGCGCCGACCTGAGTCGAAGGATCTTTACTCCAAGAGCCAACCAATTCTGCCATTTGGTAAAAACGTTGCGCCCACTTAGATATCATCAAAGCTTCCTCAAACAAATTAGATGGATAGGGTTGCTGACTAATATCCTTGTTTCGACGCCATTAGTCCAGCCCCACCTAGCCAATCCTACCGTTAACGGGTGAAATCGACCGCTTCACGCTCCTCGAGGTGAATATGCGTGGTCGCGGGTTGAGTCTCAGCGATCACTTTGCCGCCACGAATCGAATAACGCACTGGAACTTGACGTCTGACCGCGTCGAAGCCGTTTTCTGCTTCAAGCAGCAGCAGGTTACCCGGTTTACCCACTTCAATGCCGTAACGTTCTGTGATGTTGAGGGTACGCGCAGAGTGGTGGCTAATCAGCGCCAGTGACTGGTTGATTTGATCGTAACCCATCACTTGGCACACATGCAGCCCCATGTGCAGCACTTGCAACATGTTGGCGGTACCGAGTGGATACCAAGGGTCAAACACATCATCGTGGCCAAAACAGACATTAATGTTTGCGGCTAACATCTCTTTCACGCGTGTGATGCCACGGCGTTTGGGGTAGTCGTCAAATCGACCTTGAAGGTGAATGTTGACCAGCGGGTTAGCGACAAAATTGATGCCCGACATGCGTAGCAGTCGGAACAGTCGTGACGCGTAAGCGCCGTTGTATGAACCCATTGCCGTCGTGTGGCTTGCGGTGACCTTGTGCCCCATATCGAACTTGTGAGCCAATGCGGCTACGGTTTCGACGAAGCGTGATTGCTCATCATCAATTTCGTCACAGTGCACATCAATCAGACGGTCGTATTGTTGTGCTAGCTCGAAGACGTAATGCAGCGATTCGACACCATACTCGCGCGTAAACTCAAAGTGCGGGATAGCACCAATCACATCGGCGCCTAGTTTGACTGCTTCTTCAAGCAGTGCTTTACCATTAGGGTAGGAGAGGATGCCTTCTTGTGGAAAGGCGACGATTTGGATATCTACCCAAGATCGCATCTCTTCACGCACTTCAATCATTGCTTTTAGCGCAACCAGAGTCGGATCAGAGACATCCACGTGAGTACGCACATGCTGCACACCGTTTGCAATCTGCCACTTTAACGTCTGTTTGGCACGCTGCTTTACATCCTCAATAGAGAGCAGCTGCTTGCGTTCTGCCCAGCGCTCGATGCCCTCAAATAGCGTGCCCGAGATATTCCAGCTCGGTTCACCAGCCGTTTGAGTTGTGTCTAGGTGAATGTGTGGTTCGCAAAAGGGTGCGACGGCCATCGCCCCTTGTCCATCCAGCGTTTCCCCCTCAAAGTTGATAGTGGAGTTCGCATCGGTGATGGACGAAATGTGTCCATCTTCAATAAGAATCTGTTTAAGGCCGC
>NZ_JCBDGX010000160.1:0-3046 GCF_059834345.1 Vibrio sp. R11-SG3-ISO3-SZ | reverse complement strand
TAGCCAACAACATCCGCAAGTGAGTATGGCGAGTGAGCTTGAAACTCTTGCGAGAGAAGCAGGTAGTCCAACACATTGCCCGTTGCGAAATGATAATGTGTGGCCGCCCGGTCTTTTGCTTTGTCATTGGCTTGGTAGAGGCTCCAGCTGTCTTCGAGTGTGAGTGTCGCACTGTCGTTGCTGGCATTGAGCGTGAGTTGCCCGGTCAGTACGCTGTCCAAACTTTGATTCATATCGCCCATCAGCACAGTCGGCACCGGATGTGAACGGTAGGCGTTTTCCATCGCAATTCGAAGCATCACGGCTTCCCAGCCACGTTGTTGATGAGACAACCAGCGCCCGAGAAGTGGATGCTCACTCTCACCACTTGCGCTCTCTGTCGCGCGTTGAGATTTTAGGTGACACACATAAACGGAAACTTCGCCTATATTGGGCACCGAGACCACGGCCGCAATCGGCTGACGACTAAAATCTGGAAAGGGAACGTCATAGCACTCCATTAAAGCGCTAGGCGGCGTCACCGCCTGACAACGTGTGATTGGGTAGCGAGACGCCAGCGCCACAACGGGCTGGGAGTAGATGTATTCCTGCTCAATATGCGGCGTGTCGACGACCGCAAAATAGCCATACCTGAGATCCGCCATCATCTGTCTCGCGGCCTCAATCGAGAACACCTCTTGCAGCCCGACGATATCCGCATTAAGAAGCGTTAATTTCTCCTTCGTCCAGCGACATTTTTCCGCCCACGCTGGCGTCTCATAGATATTCTCAAAATCATAAAACGCGTTGGGCGGCGCGACAAAATTGAACAGGTTTGCGGTGGCAAACGTCAGTGTCTGATGGGTGTGCAAACGACGTCTCTAACAATGAAATCATAGGATGAGTGTACCAAATTTTTGCGCGACCCTGCGTTACTTCTCGAGCTCGATACCCAGCTCTTTACGCACACGCTGACTCAGTCCTTTGCTCACCAGTTGGTAGGAGGCATGCAAATAGTAATGGAGCGCTTCATCGCGCTCGGGCGAGGCATCGATTTGCTGAATCCATTTCATGCCGCGGCTGGCAAAGTACGGCGCCGGAATATAACCGTCACTTTCACTGAGGAAGACAAAGTTTCTCTCTGATGTCTTAAACGTGTAAGCAGGCGTACCACTTGGCGTGCGCGTACCGATGGCAAACACCTTGCCACCCACTTTCCACACCTCGCTGTTGCCCCATTGCACCACATGTGTGGTTGCCGGTAAGGCGCGGCAGAACTGGTTGAATTGTTCGTGATTCATCGCCATTCCTTTTTGATTTAGGTCGCGTGCATAGAGCACAAGATAAATTGATCCATTACAGGTGACAACAGAGGGGATTGATGTAGTATCACCATTATTAACTCTATGATTAAAATGGAATTAGCACCTCGATGCGATTGGAACACGTACTAGAGATCATCGAATTTACCGATTCAGACCACCTAGAAAATGCAATGGCACATTACCAAACACACGCTTGGGTGGCCGACACTTTACTGCCATATTTGCACCCCGTTTATGACATCGCACCCGAGGCGCTGTGCCAGCATCTTTCTCGCCTTGGATTTAAAGGCACATTGAACATTGTGCCGCATCAAGATGATAGCGCCCAGCGCAGTTACTTGCTGTTTGACGCAAGTCGCATCGATGCGCGAGCCGCCATGCAATTATCTGGCGCACTATCGTCATCGAAACCACAATCCACATCCTGCCATTCTACCCAAACCCAGGTGAATAACGTGCAAGAAGAAGAGACGGTCTAGGCGCCTCAGTTGCGTTATGCCCAAAACGTGAGGGCAATGCCCGTCAGCACTAAGATACAAGCAAGATTGAGCACAATACCGACTTTCATCATCTCACTTTGTTCCACGTGACCTGAACCAAACACGATGGCATTGGGCGGCGTGGCGACCGGCAACATAAAAGCGCAAGAGGTAGCAACCGCAATCAGCACAGACAAAATTACTGGCGATAAGCCAAACGCTTCGGCGACGGTGGCGAAGACCGGAATCAACAAAGCGGCGCTCGCCGTGTTGCTAGCAAACTCGGTAAGGAACACCACAAAAATCGCAATCACCGCCACAATGAACACAATGCCAAGGTGAGCAATCGCCTCGCTGAGGACATTGGCCAAAAAGACGCTGGTACCCGTTGCTTTGAGTACATTACTCAGGCAGATCCCGCCGCCAAACAGCAGTAACACGCCCCAATCTGCGGTTTTTTCGATGTCCTTCCAGTGCACGACGCGCGCAAAGTTCACCGCGACAATTGCACCGAGTGCCACCAACGTATCGAACTTAGCAAAACCGCCCAGCATGGCATTTATCGGCTTACTGAAAATCCACAAACAAACCGTGGCAGCAAAAATACCTAACGTGACGATTTTGCCTTTATCCCACTGCACCGGCTGATAGTTAAGCTCAAATTTGCCTTGTAGATTGGGGTTGAGCATCAGATACAGCACAGCCATCGCGACAGGCAAAAGCACCAGCGTCGTCGGCACACCAAAGCGCATCCAATCAGTAAAAGTTAGCCCCACTTCGGCTGCGGCGATGGCGTTCGGTGGGCTACCGACGATGGTGGCAATACCGCCAATACTGGCGCTGTAGGCGATACCCAAAAGCACAAACACATAGGTTGGGTGCTCTTTGTCTGCATCGACTTTACTCAGTACGCCGAGCACCAATGGCAGCATCATCGCCGTTGTAGCAGTGTTGCTGATCCACATCGACAACCCAGCGGTCACCCCAAACAGCATAAACACCGCCACGCTCATTTTGCCTTTAGCCAAGATCAACACTTTATCGGCAATCACCTTATCCAAACCTTGCCTGTGCATCGCCGCCGCAAGGGCAAAACCGCCAAGGAACAGGAAGATAATGGAGTTGGCAAAGTTGTTGAGCGCGGTTTGGGTGTCAAACACATCAAAAAACACCGCCATCACAGGGACAAGAATGGCCGTCACCGTCACGTGCAACGCCTCGGTGAGCCATAAAATGGCGATAAACAACAGCATGCTGATACCC
>NZ_JCBDGX010000159.1:0-2324 GCF_059834345.1 Vibrio sp. R11-SG3-ISO3-SZ | reverse complement strand
TATTGGAAGTGCCAAAGTGGATTCAGTGCTGCGCCAAGAGGTGTTATACCCGGGGCAGAAGGTGAACGTCACCATTCATGTCTATGGCGGTTCGAGTGCGCAAGAGATAGACAACATCGAACTCAAACTCTACTGCCGTTACATCAAAGAAGTGCCGGACAATCACCATAAAAGTGATCACAACGCCGGTCGAATGCGCCGCGTGCCCACCAGTTATACACTGGCGACGTGGACGCTGCCTTACGCGTTTACGATTGAGCCTGGTGAGACGCGCGATTTCGAAGTGGAGTTGGATGTGCCGTGGAATACGCCGGTCACCATTGGTGACTCCAAGGTGTGGCTTGAGACTGGCCTCGACATTGCGATGGCCAAAGATCCGACCGACAAAGACATTTTGACGGTGCGCCCCGATCCTTTGCTTGATGGCATCTTTAGTGCGTTAGAAGCGCAGGGGCTGCGTATTCGTCAGGTGGAGTGTGAAGCGGTGGATGGCTTTGCTCTGCCTTTTGTACAGGAGTTTGAGTTTGTGCCGACCACAGGGCCGTTTCATGGTCGTTGGCGAGAGTTAGAAGTGGTGGCGTATCGCAGTGAAGACGAACTGCAAATGTGGTTTGAAATTGATCGCCACCGTGAAGGGGCAAAAGGGATGCTCGCGAGTCTGCTGGGTATGGGGCAGTTGAAACGCCAGCTTTCCATTCCGCTCAGTACCCCCGCAGAAGAGGCGGGCGAGCAGGTACTGAACTACCTCGATGCGCATTCTTGAGGCTCATATTTGTGCTTGGGCGCGAAATCGACAGTGAGCCGCATCAGCAACCTTATCTAATTTAAGCTTACACTTGTAAGCTGAACATGGCATACTCTGGAGTGTTTATTCTAATGCTCCAGAGTGATGCCTATGTCGACGCTTTTATCCTCTTACAGCCGAGAAGAAGAGCGAGCCAATATGCTCAGCCACGGTCTGGGTTTATTGCTCAGTGTGGTCGGGCTGTTGGCCTTGCTGCTGCGCGCCTTCGAGCAACAGGCGGATGCCTTGTCATGGGTCAGCTATAGCCTGTACGGTGCCAGCATGATACTGCTGTTTTTGGCGTCGACCCTCTATCATGCCATTGATGTGCCGCGTGCCAAACGGGCACTGAAAACCTTCGATCACTGCGCCATTTACTTGCTGATTGCCGGCAGTTACACGCCATTTTTATTGATTGCGCTCAGAACGCCGCTCGCGATCGGTTTGATGGTGGTGATCTGGCTGATTGCCTTGGTGGGTATCGTGATGAAAGTGGCGTTCGTTTATCGCTTCAAACGCCTCTCACTGGTGACCTATTTATTGATGGGGTGGCTGTCGCTGGTGGTGATTTATCAACTGGCGATGACCTTACCGCTGGAAAGCTTGATGCTGCTGGCGATTGGTGGCGTGGTCTACTCACTGGGCGTGGTGTTTTATGTCGCGAAGCGTATTCCCTACAACCACGCCATTTGGCACCTGTTTGTTTTGGCGGGTTGCGCCTGTCACTTCTTTGCCATTTATCAGCTACCGGTCCGATAAGCCCACAGAGGAAGGCCGAGTGCCTATCGGCGCCAAAAGGCGGGGAAGAACAACACGAGCAAGGTGAGAATTTCTAGTCGCCCCATCAGCATCCCAAAACTGAGTAACCACTTGGCGGTGTCGGGCAGGGGAGCGAAATTGCCGGTGGGGCCGATGACACTGCCCATGCCCGGGCCGACGTTGGCGACTGCGGTAATCGCACCAGAAATGCTGGTGATAGGGTCAAGGCCGAGTGCACTTAAGCAACCTGCAATGAAAATAATGGTGATGAAGAACATCAAACCAAACGCCACCACTGAGCGCACAATATCATCGTTGACTGGGCGCTGATTGTAGCGCTGGACGAAGACCCCAGATGGGTGAATCAGTTTCATCATCTGCTTATTGAGCAGCGTAATGGCGATTTGAAAACGGAAGATCTTGATGCCGCCAGAGGTGGAACCCGAGCAGGCGCCCGCCATCATTAAGAAGGCAAACAAGGTGGTCGGCAGCGCGCCCCAGGCGGTGAAATCTTCTAAGCCGAACCCGGTGGTGGTGACCACCGAGACGATGTTAAACATGGAGACTCGCAGCGCATCCGCCACCGCGTAGCCATCACGCACCACCAACCAACTGGCAATGATCACGCTGCTGGCGAGAAACAAAAGGGTGAAACCGCGCACTTGCGCGTCACTGGCGAGCTCATTCAAACGGCGTTTGCGCAGCGCGGAGACAAAAAGCAAAAACGGTAACCCGCCCAAGAACATAAAGAGTGTGCCCACCCAATGCGCGCCATGGGAGA
>NZ_JCBDGX010000158.1:0-6739 GCF_059834345.1 Vibrio sp. R11-SG3-ISO3-SZ | reverse complement strand
GAGCGCGTCTTGCAGCGGTATTTTATAGCCTGCGGTGATGGTCTGCTCTGGAATCGACAAAGAGAAACTGCTGTCAAAGCTGTGGCCCTTATCGTTCACCCAAGGCTTTTTCCATTTGAGCGTGCCACGCACGCCCACATCGGTCGAGTAGCCAATACCCGTCTCGATTTGATTGCGCGCTTGTGGGGCGAGTGACACTTTCATCGGCAGCTCACGAGTTTGACCTAGGTAACTCAGATCAGGCTCGACAAACACCGATGAAAACCAATCAGTATTGGAGAGATTTTGGTTGTATTCCCCCACTTTGGAGACCAAATAGGGCTCGCCCTCTTCATAGGGGGATAAGGACACCACACGGTCCTCGCGGATTTGGCTGCCGCTAATGGTATTTCGACCAAACGCATAGCGCATACCGCTGTCGTAGTAGAGGCGAATAAAGGCTTGATTCAACTCAGGTGCAATCTCTAGGCGGCTGACTTGATAATCGCCTTCAAAGTAGCCTTTGCGCAGCGCTAAATTGCGAATCCCAGATTTCAGCGCGTCGTATTGGCTGTGATTGAGCCTAGCACCTTCGACCAAACCGCTTTGGGCAATCAAGGCACTGAAGTCGGCATCATTGGCCGCTTCACCGGCGATTTGGACATCGACTTTCTCAATCAAGATTGGCTCGCCGGGCTGCACCGTAACGCTCAGCTCTGTGCTCTCTTTTCCGACTTGAAACGTAAACTCTGGGTGATAATAACCAAGCGCATTCAACGCTTCGGTGATGGTGCGCTCGAGACGAGCTTGAAAACGAAGACCGGTACTGTATTCCTTTTCGGGGATCGAGGATAAATACGCCTCGACGTTATCTTCTAACTCGCCGTCCAAACCAAGAATCGACAAAGAGACCTCTTGCGCGAGTGCCCCTGTAGAGAGAAAGAGCGTTAACAGTGCTGGTAAAGAGGTTCTTATCATGCTTAATTAGGTACCCAAACGTAATGACCAAAATAATAGCGCCAGTGAATTCATAAGTCTGTACGAAAACAGCAGATGAGCGGCTCTATTTTCAAATAACTGACAAAGGACAATTCAATGGCAGGCAAACAGACCATGATCGACCCCAATCTTGCCCTACCCGGTCGAGAAACACCAATGGTCATCAACCCCACTCACTTCGTCAATCAATCCAATATGACCGCACCAGCGCCACAAGGTTGCGAGGAAGTCTTGATCGGCATGGGATGTTTCTGGGGCGCCGAACGCCTGTTTTGGCAACTTGATGGCGTGATCACTACCTCGGTCGGCTACTCCGGTGGTTTTACTCCCAACCCCACTTACGATGAAGTGTGTACCGGCAACACTGGCCACACTGAAGTGGTACGCGTAGTGTTTGATCCTAGCCGCTTAAGCTTTGACGCCTTATTGGAGAAATTCTGGGAGCGTCACGACCCGACTCAAGGCATGCGTCAAGGCAATGATATCGGCACTCAGTATCGCTCGGCACTCTACCTATTTAGCGATGAACAATACCAAACCGCCATTGCATCTAAAGCGCGTTACGAAGCGTTGCTCGGCGATCAGTTTGGCGCCATTACCACCGACATTTTACCCGCGGGTACCTACTATCTCGCCGAGGAGTACCACCAGCAATATTTAGCCAAAAACCCAGACGGCTATTGTGGACTAGGTGGAACGGGCGTCTGCTTTATCTAAGCGGCGAATTTTGCCTCATTCACATTTTCAAGGGTAGGAATAAGGACAATTCCTACCCTTTGTCTATTTAGGGTATATACTTTTTCCGCAACCATAAAAGGAAGAACATAATGAAAAACAAAACCCTACTCGCTCTCATGCTGGCTTGCTCTCCAGCGCTCTCCTTTGCGCACAACCTGACGGTTGGCCAAGCCGTACCCGCGGTGGACGTCAGCAGTCACGGTGAAATTTTGCTTGATGGTGACCAAACCCGCTTTGCCCCTTGGTCATCGACTGACCTGGTGGGCAAGGTCAGAGTGATCCAAGCGATCGCGGGTCGTAGCAGCGCCAAAGAGATGAACGCCCCACTGATGGCGGCCATTACGGCGGCAAAATTTCCAGAGGATCAGTATCAAACGACCTCAATCATTAACCAAGATGATGCGATTTGGGGGACGGGCTCTTTCGTCAAATCCTCGGCTGAAGACAGCAAGCTGTCCTTTCCTTGGTCTTCCATGGTGTTAGATGAAGAAGGGGCAGTGGCCAACGCATGGGCACTGGCAGAGAAATCGTCGGCGATCATAGTGCAAGACAAGCAAGGCCAAGTACTGTTTGTCAAAGAAGGCACTCTCTCTGAGACTGAGATTGAGACGGTACTCAATCTTGTGCGTGACAATCTGTAATACAGTTTCGATTGTTCGGCTGACAGGAGTTGTTATATTATAACAGCTCCTGTTTGCTTTTGATGATGTGCCGATAATGCGATTGTTCTTCTCGACGCCACACCGAACTCTGATCGTGTTCACCACGATCTTGCTGACCTTATGGCTCAGCTTCGCGTCTGTGGAACACGCCTTAGATCATCACCCTGATCACCACACCCATCATCAATGCGAGCTGTTTCTCGCTTTGCATCACGGCATCATGGCCGCGCTGCTTATCGTTGTCCTGTTACCCAGCCGCTTTTCGGTATTGACGGCGCTGCCTCGTTACTCTCGTCAACTCGGCACCTTTGCGTACCTAGCTCGCTCGCCACCCACCTTAGGTTCATGCACCTTTTAACGCCCGATGTTGGGCAAACCTTTAATGAATCATCACAGGAATTAACATGAACACATTCACACCAATCGCACTGGGTATGACGCTTGCTTTCTCAACCACCACCTTTGCCGAAGAGACATTTCGTCAGCACGATGCCCACGTCCATGGTCAAGTGGAGTTTAACATTGCCCAAGATGGCAAAGAGCTATTGATCGAAATCACCGCTCCCGGCGCCGATGTCGTCGGTTTTGAACACGCACCAAGCACCGATGAGCAAAAAGAGACACTAAGCCGCGCCGTCACCACACTCAACGATGCAAGCACCATTTTCACGCTGGCCTCACAGGCCAACTGTCGCCTTGAGCATCGCTCTGTCTCTCATACACTCGGTGAAGAGGGGCACGATGACCACGATCATGATTCACACGATCACGACAGCCATGACCACGACAGCCATGACCACGATAAACACGATCATGACTCACACGATCACGACAGCCATGACCATGATAAGCACGATCATGACTCACACGATCACGAGTCGCACGGTGGTCACGGTGAATTCACCATCGAGTACCACTATGAGTGTGAAAGCATTCAAGCGCTTAATAGCATCGACACGCAATGGTTTAACCACTTCCCATCAACGGAAGCGATCAGCGTGAACCTATTGACCGATCAAACGCAAGCCGCATTGAAACTCGGTCAAGGTCAAACTCGTATTGCATTTTAATCGTTGATGTTTAAGCATTAACCCTCATTCGCGGCCCAACTGTTGGGCCGCCTTCAAGCTCAAGGACTCTTCATGGCGACAAAAGAAGCGCATCCCGTTGTCGAGTTAAACCAAGTAAGTTACACCTGGCCTGGCAACAGTGAGCCAACATTAGTCATCCCGTCGTTAACCGTGAATCGCGGCGAACATCTGTTTATCAAAGGCCCAAGTGGCTGCGGGAAATCAACACTGCTTGGCTTACTCACTGGCATCAATAGCACCTCAAATGGTCAAGTTCGAGTTCTTGGCCATGAGCTGTCTGCCCTTTCAGGCAGTGCTCGTGACCGTTTTCGCGCCGACCAAATAGGCTACATCTTCCAGCAGTTCAATTTGCTGCCCTATTTGAGCGTATTGGAAAATGTCATGCTGCCGTGCCAGTTTTCAGCGCTAAGACGCAGCCAAGTAACCCCATCATTGCAAGAGAACGCCAAACAGCTATTGGATAAATTACGTCTGCCACAGGCACTGATCAATAAACCTGTGGTGGAACTGAGTATTGGTCAGCAGCAACGCGTCGCAGCCGCTAGAGCCTTGATCGGTCAGCCACAAATTATTATTGCCGATGAGCCGACCTCTGCGCTCGATTACAACAACCGCAGCGCTTTTATTGAACTGTTGCTTGAGCAAGTCAACCAAGCCAACTCTACCCTGCTGTTTGTGAGTCATGACCCGACCTTAGAAGCGCAATTTGATCGCACGCTCGACTTACAACAGATCAATCAAGCAGGAGCCCAGGTATGACCCCGACTCTCAGCCTTGCGTTTAAAAGTGTACGCAACCGAAAAATGACGGCCATCTTGACCATTTTGACCGTGGCCATTTCCGTCGTGCTGCTACTGGGTGTCGAGCGAATTCGAACCCAAGCCAAATCCAGCTTTGCCAATACCATTTCAGGCACAGATTTGATTGTTGGTGGACGCTCTGGGCAGGTCAATCTGCTGCTCTACTCCGTGTTTCGAATTGGCAACGCGACCAATAATATCGATTGGCAAAGTTACAAAGAATTTAGCCAACATCGCGCGGTCGACTGGGCCATTCCTATCTCGCTAGGTGACTCGCACCGAGGTTTTCGCGTGATGGGCACCAACCACAGCTATTTTGAACACTATCGATACGGACAAAAGCAGCCGCTGGTCATCAAGCAAGGGCGCGAGTTTGAATCTTTACTGGAAGCGGTGATTGGCGCCGATGTGGCCAAAGAACTGGGCTATAAAGTCGGTGAAGAGATCATCATTGCGCATGGCATTAGTGATGTGGCGTTTAACCGTCATGAGAATGCCCCTTTTACTGTCGTCGGTATTTTAGCGCCCACCGGCACACCCGTAGACAAAACGGTGCATGTCTCGCTAGAGGCGATTGAAGCCATTCATGTGGGGTGGGAAAGCGGCGCCAATATGGGCAACAACCCAGACGCGGATCAGTTGGCCAGCATGGACTTCCAGCCGAAACAAATCACTGCGATGCTGATCGGGCTAAAGTCTAAAATTCAGACCTTCAGCTTGCAGCGTGCCATCAACACCTACCCGAAAGAGCCGCTCAGCGCGATCATGCCGGGGATCGCTCTGCATGAGTTGTGGAGCATGATGTCAGTCGCCGAACAAGCGCTGATGGCCGTCTCTGGCTTTGTGGTGGTCGCCGGGTTATTGGGGATGCTGTCGAGCCTGTTAACCAGCCTACAAGAGCGCCGCCGAGAGATGGCGATTCTCCGCGCGATGGGCGCAAGACCGCGCCATGTCTTTAGTTTGCTGATTTTAGAAGCCAGTACGCTGACCTTCATCGGCATCTTAACCGGCACCGCTTTCTTGTATCTCGCGCTCGCCATTGCCGCGCCGATTATCCAACAAAGCTATGGCATCAACCTACAAATGCAGATATTGTCCCAGTATGAACTGATGCTACTTGGTGCTGTTCAACTGGCGGGAACCGTCATTGGCTTTATTCCCGCGTTGCGCGCCTACAGGCAATCTCTCAGTGATGGAATGACAATTAGA
The DNA here is from genome assembly GCF_059834345.1 of Vibrio sp. R11-SG3-ISO3-SZ. Taxonomy (NCBI): domain Bacteria; kingdom Pseudomonadati; phylum Pseudomonadota; class Gammaproteobacteria; order Vibrionales; family Vibrionaceae; genus Vibrio; species Vibrio sp. R11-SG3-ISO3-SZ. The sequence goes on along the minus strand of NZ_JCBDGX010000158.1, from coordinate 1,261 downwards.
GTGTAATTATGACCAAAATAGTTTCTATATTTATGCTGGCAATAAGCATGGTAATGACCAGCTTTTTCAGCCACGCCTCGGAGCCATTAACCTTAGAGTGGATCGATCTCGTACCAGAGAATGAACGCAACCAGTTTGACTCATTCGGCATGCCGGATCCGAACGTAGACCACTCAGGTGGCACGATGGAGCAATCAAAGATTGGTGGCGTGCGCCAAGATCTTAACGGCAGCACAGTGCGAATCCCTGGCTTTGTCATTCCTTTAGAAGGAGATGCAGAGAAGGTCACCGAATTCTTGCTTGTACCTTACTTTGGTGCCTGTATTCACGTACCGCCACCGCCACCAAACCAGATCATTTACGTGAAGTTCCCTCAAGGGGCACCAGTGCAACAGCTGTGGGACGTGATTTATGTGGTCGGTACGCTCAAGACAGAAACCATGAGTCATGAGTTGGCCGAAACGGGTTACCTGATTGAAGGCACCGCGATTACTGAGTACGACGATCAGTAACCCCTCGAATCCATTAACAATAAAGCAACCTGTTAAACGCCCAGCTTAGGTCAGATATCGAGAGAGATACGCTAGGATCCCGAGATAAGTCAGGAGTAAAAAGGCGATTAGCAGGTGCTTTTTCAGTTTTTCATCACTTGAAAACTTCATAAAGCCCTCCAAAACAATAGCAACAATTTTAACAACTTATTATCATTCGTGATAGTGATATTTTTATAATCTTATTCGGATAAGCATCACACTCTATGGCGGGTAGCATCCGGCATCGCTGTGCAATATGATTTAATAACGATATGACTGCTAAGGAATATCATCATGTCTGAGCCAAATAAGCCGGTTGTGATTGAGCACGACGCTACCCACACCGATAAGCAAGAAAAAAAGTCCAGCTACGTCAAAGACAGCGCCAGCCGTATCCTCACCATCGCCCAGCAATATGGGTTGGATGCCATGCTGCAAGCGCAAACACCGGAAAAAACGGCACTCGAACGCGCTTTGTTGCGCGAGCGTAAACGCAAAGAGCTCAGACAGAAAAACCTTGAGCAGATCCTAAAGCTTGCTCACACCTCATGTAAGAACGAAACCGCAGGCGATCCTGACCAAGATTGGTTGTATCGATTCTTCGATATGGCGCAAGAGGTGCACAACAGCGCTATGCAACGTTTGTGGGCTCAGGTGCTGAAGCGTGAAGTCACCAACCCTGGCTCCACGTCGATGAAAGCCCTAAAAGTGCTGCAAGATATGACGCC
>NZ_JCBDGX010000157.1:0-12381 GCF_059834345.1 Vibrio sp. R11-SG3-ISO3-SZ | reverse complement strand
AGCATGTTTCTCTCGCGAAAAGAGCTCTTGATGGCTTATCGCAGTATATTGAACTGTAACTATTGTCGTTTTTAATATTATTGAGACAAATTAGAGCGGGAGTTCACAAATTGACCAATTAGTGCTTTTGACCGAGTTAGGGTGGAAAAAAATAGACTAGAGTGATTACTAAATAACTCACAAAAACAGGCTAGGTTGAATGCTGAAAACCTCGTTGCTCCACTCTGCTGTCCGGGCACCTCGGGCCCTGCATTGGTATCACTGGGTCGTGATTGTGTTTTCGCTTGCGTTGACGCTGACCGCTTGGCAAGTGACGCTCAAACAGAGTCATCAGAAATCAAAGGTTCAATTTCAACATCAAGCCAAACAATTGGTCGCCTTGGTCCAAGAGCGGATGGAGAAGTATGAGGAAGCGCTATGGGCCGGCGTCTCTGCACTGCACATGCTTGATAGACCGGCGAGCCGCGCGGATTGGAAAGTGTTTGCCGATGAGCTGCGCATCGAATCTCGGTTCCCGGGCATCAACGGGATTGGTGTGATTCATTACGTGCCAGAAGAGAAAGTACCGACGTATTTGTCTTGGCAGCGTGAGACGATGGCGACCTATGCCATGCATCCCCCGCGCTCTGGCAAGGAGTATTGGCCTATCACTTACATCGAGCCTCAGCAAGACAATCTCAAAGCGGTGGGTCTAGACATGGCGCATGAAACCAATCGTTACAGTGCGGCGCAGCGGGCGAAATCAAGCGGTCAGGCCAGCATCACCGGGCCGATCGTCTTGGTACAAGATTCTCAGCGCACGCCGGGCTTTCTTTTTTATGCCCCGTGGTATCGCCAAGGTATGGAAAATAATCAATATGGTGAAAGTGGCGGCGATTTTCAGGGTTTAGTCTACGCGCCTTTTGTGGTCTACAAATTGATGGATGGTACGCTCGACAGAAGTACACGTTTAGTGAATTTCAGCATCTATGATGGCGACACGGAGCTCTACAGTGAACTCAATGATAGCAACCGTCATTACGATGCTGATCCGACGTTTTCTGAGCAAATCAGTTTGGATTTGTATGGTCGTACTTGGGTGTTTCATGTTCAGTCCTCGCTGCTATTTAAAGAACAGCAAAGCCTGAGTCAACCTGCGCTGATCTTAGTGTTTGGTCTATTGGTTGATGTTCTGCTACTGGTCATTTTCTTGATGCTCAGTCGTGAGAAAGAGCGTGCTCAGCAGTACGCCGATCAAGCCACCCAAGATTTGCAGCTGCGCACTCAAACCTTAGAACAAGTGACGGCCGATTTAGAGAAGCGCAACCATGCGCTCGAAGAGGCCAACCACGAACTGGATCAATTCGCTTACGTCGCTTCCCATGATTTAAAAGCGCCCTTGCGTGGCATATCCCAGTTGGTTACTTGGACCATCGATGACTTAAAACCCCACCTCACTGAGCAAACAGAGCAGTACACCGCCTTATTGCAAAATCGAGTCAGCCGGTTGGAGCGCTTGCTGGATGATCTGCTGCTTTATTCGCGTGTAGGCAGGAAACAGTGGAGCCTAGACCTGTTTCATGTTGGGAATAAGATTGAAGAGATTTTTGAGCTGCTTAGCCCGCCGCCAGGGATAGCCTTAGAGTATGACGATCAGTTGGGTGAGATCTCCACCTTAGTCACGCCGCTTGAAATGGTACTGAGAAACCTGATTGGTAATGCGATTAAGCATCATGACAAGGAGAATGGTTTGATTCGCGTGACCGCTACGGAAATTGATGACCGTTATGTGTTTACCGTGCAAGACGACGGGCCAGGCATCCCTGAGGCCTATCAAGAGAAAGTGTTTGAACTTTTCCACACTCTGCAACCAAGAGACAAAGTAGAAGGCAGTGGCCTTGGCCTGTCGATTATTAAGAAAACGCTGGATCTCTATGGTTGCGACTATCGATTAGAAAACAACCTTGAACAGGGCTGCACGTTCCGTTTTAGTTGGCCCAAACAGCCGTACTTTGCCGCGCTAACCATCGAGCGCGCCAATCCAACCGTTACTCCATAAGGATGGGATTTAACTGATGAAAATCTTGATTATTGACGACGATACCATCGATAGAATTGCTGCGATTCGGACTTTGCGCGATACCGATTTACCCATCCAGGTGATCGACGAAGCAACGACGGCCCATGAAGGGCTCAAGATGGCGCTCGCCAATAAATATGATGTGATTTTGCTCGACTATCAGCTTCCACCATCCAATGGTATTGAAGTGCTGATGCAATTGAGGAGTGTGAGCGATTTCTCTACCTCGATTGTGATGCTCAGCCACAGTAATGATGAGGAGTTGGCGCTGTCGTGCATTGAAGTGGGCGCGCAAGACTTCATCATGAAAAAAGAGATCACCGCGTCGCGATTACGTCGCGCAATCGTGATTGCCACCGAACGCTATTACCTCGAGCAGCAGATTCAAGCCAAACACACCGAGCTCAAACGTATGGCGGAAGAGGACAGTTTAACTGGGTTGAGTAATCGCTACTTTTTTGATGAAACCTTGAAAAAAGCGCTATTGATTGCCTCTCGCTCGAAAAAGCCTTTGATGCTGCTGTTGATTGATCTCGATAAGTTCAAAGACATCAATGATAGCCTTGGCCACGTTGTCGGTGATGCGGTCCTTAGGCACGTGGCTCAGCGTCTCTCCCATTGCTCTCGAAAAAGTGATTACTTGTGCCGCATCGGTGGCGACGAGTTTGCCATTATTATCCAAAACCTTGAGATGAAAAATCACGTTCATCTATTGGTTCAGCGCCTGCTTAAAGCGTTTGAAGAGCCGATCATAGTGGAGAGCCATAGCATAGATATGACCATCAGTATTGGCATCGCTTCCGCGCCAGAGTGTGCCACTAACTCCGTAGAATTAACCAAGTGTGCCGACATCGCCTTGTACCGAGCCAAAGATCAAGGTCGAAATCAAGCGCAGTATTACTCAAAAGCGTTTCATAACTTGATTGAAAAGCGCATCCGCATTGAAAACGATCTTAAACGCGCGATTCAAAATGATGAGTTTGAACTCTACTTTCAGCCTCAGTTTGACCGTAATGCCAACTTAGTGGGGGCAGAGGCGCTGCTGCGCTGGAATCACAAAAAGCTGGGCATTGTGTCACCTACCGACTTCATTCCGATCGCGGAGGAGTCCCATTTGATGATCGAAATTGGTCATTGGGTATTTCGCGCGGCGTTTGATCAACTCAAAATATGGAAAGAGCAATTTGCACGCTTTAGTGCCTCGTTTGTCGTGGCCATTAATGTCTCACCCAAGCAGTTGACGGAGCTGAGTTTAAAAACGCAGCTTGAAGAGTACCTTTCGTTTTATGAAGTCTCTCCGAGTCAGGTGGAGTTGGAGATCACGGAAAACTGCTTGGTCGCAGAAGGCGCCTCAACTGAGATGCTGCAACAGCTGAGTGGGCTGGGGTTCAAAATAGCGGTGGACGATTTTGGTACTGGCTACTCGTCGCTCTCACATCTCAAAGAGTACCCGATTGACATCATTAAGATCGACAAATCGTTTATGGCGAACGTTGAAGAGAAAAGCGCTCAGCAACTCTTTACAGCCATCTGTCTGTTTGCGACCAGTCTAGAGTACGATACCGTGGCTGAAGGTATAGAAACCGAGTACCAAAGCACCCTTTGTCAGGGAGTCGGGGTGGCGCGTCATCAGGGCTATTTTTACTCGCAGCCATTGCCTGTTGAGGAGTTTGAGAAGAAGTATTTTGGCTAGAGCGCAGCGCTGATTAGTTCACCACGCTCTAGTTGAATCATCGCTTAATCGCGGTCAACCGCAAACGGAGACCATGCTTGACGTGTCGGCATCACTTCAAGGCGGTTAATGTTGATGTGATCGGGTAGCGTCGCCACGTAGAACATCTGTTCGGCAATGTCTTGCGCGGTGAGTGGGGTAGTGCTGTTGTAGAGCTTATCGGACGCCGCTTGATCGCCTTTGGTGCGTACCAAAGTGAACTCGGTTTCTGCCATGCCTGGCGCAATGTCAGTCACACGTACACCGGTGCCGAGCAAATCACAGCGCAAGTTGTAGCTAAATTGTTGAACAAACGCCTTGGTTGCCCCATAGACGTGGCTACCTGGGTAGGGCCATTGTCCGGCGATAGATCCCACATTAATGATGGTGCTGCCGGCGCCAGATTGGATCAAAGTCGGCAGTAGTGCGTGCGTGACATTCACCAATCCTGTGACGTTGGTATCAATCATGGTTTTCCAGTCATCAAGCTCGACGTCTTGCGCCGCTTGCGGAGCCAAGGCCAAACCGGCATTGTTGATGAGCAGTCGCACGGCGGCAAATTCGCTTGGCAGCTCTGCCACGGCTTGTTTCACCGCGTCTGAATCACGAACGTCAAGTTGAATGATGTGCACAGGCACATTGAGTTCGGCTTTCAGTGCCTCTAAACGCTCGAGGCGGCGACCAGAGAGCACCAATGACCAACCCGCTTGTGCAAAACGCTCTGCCGCGGCTCGGCCAAATCCAGATGTCGCACCAGTGATAAATGCCACTTTTTTCATTCTTTATTCCTTTTGATTGCCTGACTGAACTCGGAGCATAGCATGTTTTCGTTACTGGGGATGAATGCACAATCTCATCCTGCTTGCCGTTATGGTTTTGGTCTGGATGGGTGCGTTCGGCTGAACTACCTGACTGATATGCATCAAGTTTTCTTTTTTTGGGTTTAAGGTCAGACCAAAATGGTGAGAGGAGAGAATCGATTGCACTAATATACAGCGCAAAAAATAACCGCTCTTGCATAATTAAGAAGCGGATTAGAATAAAATCACTATAATTCAATGATTTAAAATTAAATTGTTGAACGAGTTTTATTGGCACCCTTTTTGGATTGGTTGGATATAGATACCGACAGGTTGAATAACCATTCATCTATAAGGAGATAGCCACTATGAACATGACGTTCAAACTGAAACTGGCCGCTTTGGGCACCACACTCGCACTGAGCTCGTCTTTGGCATACGCAGAAGAGACGATCAAAGTCGGTGTGCTCCACTCGTTGTCCGGGACGATGGCGATCAGTGAAACCACACTGAAAGACACCGTGCTGATGTTGGTCGATGAGCAGAACAAAAAAGGCGGTTTGCTAGGTAAAAAACTCGAAGCCGTGGTGGTGGACCCTGCGTCCAACTGGCCATTGTTTGCAGAGAAAGCACGTGAATTGATCGAGAAAGAAAAAGTCGACGTGGTGTTTGGTGGTTGGACGTCGGTATCACGCAAATCCATGCTGCCTGTGTTTGAAGAGCTCAACAGCATCTTGTTCTACCCGGTTCAATATGAAGGGGAAGAGTCATCGAAAAACGTCTTCTACACTGGCGCTGCGCCAAATCAGCAGGCGATCCCTGCGGTTGATTACCTCATGAATGAACTCGGCGTTGAGCGCTGGGTGTTGGCGGGCACTGATTACGTCTATCCGCGCACCACCAATAAGATCTTGGAAGCGTACCTCAAAGCCAAAGGGGTGGGTGAGTCTGACATCATGATCAACTACACGCCGTTTGGTCACTCTGACTGGCAGTCAATTGTCTCTGACATCAAGAAATTTGGCGCAGAAGGGAAGAAAACCGCGGTGGTCTCGACCATCAATGGTGATGCGAACGTGCCTTTCTACAAAGAGCTTGGGGCGCAAGGCGTCTCATCGGAAGACATCCCCGTGGTGGCGTTCTCTGTGGGTGAAGAAGAGCTTTCGGGTATGGATACCTCACCACTGGTGGGCCACCTTGCCGCTTGGAACTACTTTATGAGTGTCGATACAGACAGCAACGCAGAGTTTGTCGAAACATGGCAAGCGTTCATCGGCAGTGAAGAGCGTGTCACGAATGACCCAATGGAAGCGCACTACATCGGCTTTAACATGTGGGCGCAAGCGGTGACGAACGCAGGTACGACCGACGCACAAGCCGTGCAAGATGCATTGATTGGTGTCTCTGTTCCTAACCTCTCAGGGGGCTACTCGACCATGATGCCTAACCACCACATCACCAAGCCGGTTTTAATTGGTGAAATCCAAGATGACGGTCAGTTCGATGTGGTGTGGGAAACAACAGGTTTAGTCGCTGGTGATGCTTGGTCTGATTACCTTCCTGAGTCGGCGAAACTGTTCTCAAGCTGGTCGAAACCTTTCTCTTGCGGCGCGTTTAACGTCGAAACCAAGCAGTGTTCAGGTTCTAATTAATCTCCACGATTGGCGCCCGGCTTTTACGTGGAAGCTGGGCGTCTTTTTTCTGTTGAGACCCTTTCCTTTTCACCCACGCAAGGACAGACATCATGAGGCCAAGGAGTGCGCCGATTATCAAGTTTATGTGGATCAGTCTATTGAGCCTGATCGGGTTGAATCTCGCCAATGCACAAAGTCAGGAAGACTTTGCCAGCATACTCAATGGCAAGAACAATCAAGCGAAAGAGCAAGCCATGACTTGGCTGGTGGAGACGCAACCAGTGGAGGTAGCGAAGCCTATTTTGACCGCCTGGCTAGAAGGCGATCTCTACAGCTTAAAAGCCAACAAGCAAGACCTTTACATCGCGCCTGAGCTCAAAGCGAAACAAACCGCCACTCAGGTTTGGACGGGCGAGACACTCGTTATTGAAAGTAAACGCCAGTTTAGCAAAGTGCGGGTGAATAACGCGTTGCGCGGTCTGATTCGCGCTGAAATCGCCTCACTGGGCCTAAGTAGTGCCGATGAAGCGGTGCGACTTGCGGCGGTGACGGCGCTGGTGGGCAATACAGAGCCCAGCGTGGTGGCCAAGTTTAAAAAGCGTCTGGTGAGCGAAACCTCGCCCGCGGTGATTGAGCAATTGCATCTGGCGTTGGCGGTGGACAGTGCCCTCAATGCGAGTGACCCGGGCCAAGTGGCGGCGATTGCGCTGCTGTCGGATTACAAACAGCCAGTGGTGGTGCAAACCCTCAATGCAGTGTTAAGCCGTGAGCAAGATGAGGAAGTGATTGAGGCGGCGCAAAAGGCCCTCGACCGCTACCAACAGAGCCAGCGTTTGTATTCGGGAGTGGAGACCCTTTTCTTTGGTCTTAGCTTAGGCTCGGTGTTGGTGTTGGCCGGCATTGGCTTGGCGATCACCTTTGGTGTGATGGGCGTGATCAACATGGCGCACGGTGAGCTCATTATGCTTGGCGCTTACACCACTTACGTTATGCAGCAGTTGATGCCTAATCACATTGGGTTGGCGTTGATACTTTCTATCCCGGCGGCGTTTGTCGTCTCTGGGTTGGTGGGCGTTGCGATTGAACGCAGCGTGATTCGCCATTTGTACGGACGACCGCTGGAAACCTTACTGGCGACGTTTGGTATCAGCCTGATTCTGCAACAAGCGGTGCGCTCGGTGTTTTCGCCGCTTAACCGCTCAGTCAGCACGCCGGATTGGATGTCCGGTGCACTTAGCCTCAACCCCATGCTCTCTCTCACCTACAACCGCTTGTACATCATCCTATTTTGCGCGTGTGTCTTCATTGGCTTGGTGATGGTTTTGAAAAAAACACCTTTGGGTCTGCAAGTGCGCGCGGTGTCGCAAAATCGAGCGATGGCTCGTGCGATGGGGATCCGCTCAGAGCGTGTCGATGCCATGACGTTCGGCTTAGGTTCCGGGGTTGCCGGTATTGCAGGTGTTGCGCTGTCTCAACTCACCAACGTGGGGCCCAATATGGGCCAAGCCTACATCATCGACTCCTTCATGGTGGTGGTGTTTGGCGGCGTTGGCAATCTGTGGGGCACCTTAGTGGCGGGGCTCGGCCTTGGGCTGTTTAACAAAATATTGGAGCCTTGGGCTGGCGCGGTACTGGCGAAGATCTTGGTGTTGGTGTTTATCATCCTATTTATTCAAAAACGTCCTCGTGGGCTCTTCCCACAACGTGGCCGAGCGGCAGAAGGTTAAGGAGTTCACATGAGTCAATCTATTCAGTCACGCTCGGTAGTGCTGTCGGCGATGCGAGGCGACAAAGGTGGCCAAGTGACCGTGGCGCTCATTCTGTTGGCGGTGGTGTTAGTGCCCTTGGCCAATACCTTGCTGCCCGTCGGTCATCCCTTTCACGTTGAGACATTCACGCTCTCTTTGATGGGCAAATATCTCAGCTATGCCATGCTCGCCTTAGCGGTGGATCTGGTGTGGGGCTACCTCGGCATTTTGAGTTTGGGCCACGGCGCCTTTTTTGCCCTTGGCGGCTATGCGATGGGCATGTATTTGATGCGTCAAATTGGCGATCGTGGTGTGTACGGGAATCCGATTCTGCCGGATTTTATGGTGTTTCTAAATTGGCAAGAGCTGCCGTGGTTCTGGCTTGGTTTTGATCAGTTTTGGTTCGCGTGTGTGATGGTGGTGTTAGTGCCGGGGGCGCTGGCTTACCTGTTTGGTTATTTGGCGTTTCGCTCTCGCGTGTCGGGGGTCTATTTGTCGATCATCACCCAAGCGCTGACCTATGCCCTGATGTTGGCATTTTTTCGCAACGAAATGGGCTTTGGCGGCAACAACGGCCTCACGGATTTTAAAGACATACTTGGTTACAGCTTGCAGCAAGACAGCACGCGCATCGTGTTGTTTATGGCCACCGGTCTGATGCTGGCCCTGAGCTACTGGGTGTGCCGCACTGTGGTGGCCAGCCGCCTTGGTCGCGTGGCGTTGGCGATTCGCGACACCGAATCCCGCACTCGATTTATGGGTTATGACGTCGATGGTATCAAGCTGTGGGTGTTTGTCCTTTCTGCGGTGATCGCGGGCATTGCGGGGGCGCTTTATGTCCCGCAAGTGGGCATCATTAATCCCGGGGAATTTGCGCCGCTCAACTCGATTGAAGTGGTGGTCTGGGTAGCGTTAGGCGGCCGCGCTACCTTGTTCGGCGCGATTGTTGGCGCTTTGGTGATCAACTACGCCAAAAGCTGGTTCACCGTTGAGTTCCCAGAGGTGTGGCTGTTTGCCCTCGGGGGCATGTTCGTGCTCTCGACTATGTACTTCCCGAAAGGGTTGATGGGGTTTGTCAGCGACAAGCTCGCGAAGGTCGACACGCCTAAGCGCCGCGCAGCAAGCGATGAGGAAAGAGATAAGAGCAAAGAGGTGACGGCATGAACATGACCCATACAACATTGACCGATTCGGTCAAGCAACTGACCCGTCGTGATGAAGTCTTTTCGTTTCTCAAGCCCGATACCCACCCGTTGATTGATACGCGGCACAACATTTTGCTCTATGTCGAAGGCGTCAACAAAAGCTTTGACGGTTTTAAAGCCATCAACGATTTGAACTTGTACATCAAAGAGGGCGAACTGCGCTGCATTATCGGCCCGAATGGTGCAGGGAAAACCACCATGATGGACATCATCACGGGCAAAACCAAACCCGACAGTGGGTCGGTGTGGCTTGGATCCAACATCAACCTCCTGAAGATGAATGAGGCGCAAATTGCCAATGCCGGCATCGGACGTAAGTTCCAAAAGCCGACGGTGATTGAATGCTTAAGCGTGTGGGAGAACCTTGAGCTGGCGATGGCGGGCGTACGCTCTGTGTGGGGTACGTACATCGCGCAGCTATCAGGCGAGCAGAAAGACAAATTGGAGTCAGTGCTTACGCTGATTGATTTACAAGACAGTGCAAGGCGACTCGCCGGTAACCTGTCGCATGGTCAAAAGCAGTGGCTTGAGATCGGTATGCTCTTGATGCAAAACCCGAAGCTGTTGCTCATCGATGAGCCGGTCGCGGGGATGACGCACCAAGAGATGGATCGCACCTCTGAGCTGCTTAACTCGCTCGCCGGGAAACACTCGGTCGTGGTCGTTGAGCACGATATGGATTTCGTCCGTTCAATTGCCAGCCATGTCACTGTGCTCCACCAGGGGCATGTGCTGGCAGAAGGGACGATGGACCACGTCCAGGCCCATCCGCAAGTCAAACAGGTCTATCTGGGAGAGTAGTATGTTGACCATCAATGGATTGAACCAGTTCTACGGCGAAAGCCACACCCTGTGGGACTTGAATATGACGATCCCCAAGGGCAAATGTACCGTGCTCATGGGCCGCAATGGGGTGGGGAAAACCACCTTATTGCAGTGCATTATGGGGCTGGTGAAGGTACAAAGTGGCGACATCAAACTGGGTGATCAGTCATTAATTAAACGTGACGCCGAAGACCGCCCGCGACTCGGTATCGGTTATGTGCCGCAAGGACGGCAAATCTTTCCGATGCTCACCGTGCAAGAGAACCTTGAAGTGGGATTGCCGATTCGCGCCAAAGGTGATCGCCAGATCCCAGAATTCATTTTCGAGCTGTTCCCGGTGCTTAAAGAGATGCTTCATCGCCGCGGTGGCGACCTGTCGGGAGGGCAGCAGCAGCAACTGGCGATTGGCCGTGCTCTGGTGGTCAACCCAAGTCTACTGATTTTGGATGAGCCCACGGAAGGCATCCAGCCCAATATAGTGCAAGAGATTGGCGACATCATCCGTATGCTCAATCAGCAATATGGTCTGACGGTGTTGCTGGTGGAACAAAAACTGCCTTTCGCCCGCAAAGTGGGCGATGAATTTTGCATTTTGGATCGCGGCCGGCCGGTGGCCAATGGCCCCATGGAGGCGCTCAATGACGCGCTGATTAAGGAGTATCTAACCGTATGATGTGTGATCCTGCTGTGGCATTTGCCTTGACGGATGCCAATGACAACGACAAACCCAGCCTTGAACAAAAACTCGATTCTGATACTCGCTCTGGCTGGAAAGCAAAACTGGCTCTGCTGTTTACCGACAGAGGAGATAAAACGGTGATCAAAGAGCGCCAGCAGCAAGGCCCGCTGGCGATACAGCGCCCGCTCTATCCTGAGGGGCCCGTGTGCCATACCTATTTGTTGCACCCGCCTGGCGGCGTAGTCGGCGGCGATACGTTAGCCATCGAGGCACAGGTGCGAGAGGGGGGGCATGCTCTGGTCACGACCCCCGGCGCTACCAAGTTTTATCGTTCATCGGCGCGTTTTGCTCGCCAGACGCAAATACTGCGCGTGGCGTCAAACGCCACCTTAGAGTGGCTACCGCAAGAAAACATTTTTTTCCCCGAAGCCCACGCGCGATTAGACACGCAGATCCACTTAGAGCGTGATGCACAATTTATGGGCTGGGAGATGCACTGTTTTGGGAGACCCGCACTAAATGAGGGCTTTTTAAGTGGACATTTGGTAGGAAAAACAGAAATTTACTACCAAGGGAGCAAAATACTCAGCGAAGGGCTCAATATGAAAGGCTGCGATAAGTATCTGATAAATAAGGGGTTGCTCGGCTTTCCAATGATGGGCACGTTTTATATCTCCTCACAGGACGAGGACTTAATCGAGCTGGTACAGAGCTTGCTCTGCTCTATACAAGATGATGTGGGTAAGGCGTCGCTGGTCATTGGTGCCACTCAGCTGGAAAACCTGATAGTCGTCAGGGCATTAGGTCAATGGAGTGAAGTGATTCTGGCCAGTTTTGCGCGTATTTGGCAACAGATCAGGTTGCACTGGTTTGGCGAGAAGCCTCAGCCTCCGAGGATCTGGGCTACCTAACAAGGTGGACTGAGAGTGTGGATGCAAGCTGACTTACTCATCTACAGCACACTCATCCACAAGCACACTCAACCATAAACATGAGAGTGTAGGCGGCGGAACAAAGCGATGAATTGCGAGGGATAGCAATGGAACTCACCCCGAGAGAGAAAGACAAATTACTCATTTTTTGCGCGGGCCTGTTGGCACAAAGTCGCAAAGAAAAAGGGCTAAAACTCAACTACCCAGAGTCGATTGCGCTGATCAGTAGCGCCATTTTAGAAGGCGCTCGGGCGGGAAAAAGCGTCGCCGAATTGATGGATTACGGGCGTACGTTGCTTACGGTAGAGGATGTCATGGAAGGGGTCGCCAGTATGATTCCGGACGTGCAAGTTGAGGCAACGTTCCCAGACGGCACCAAACTCGTCACTGTGCACGAGCCGATTGTGTAGTCAATGATGGGGAAAGGCAAAGTCAATAGGACGAGGAGAAACAAGGATGGCAGGGACGACAATCGGTAAGGGTTGGGCGCCGGGTCAAATCGAGACCGCCGCCGGTGAGATTGCGCTCAATGTGGGCCGCCGCACCGTCAAAGTGAGTGTTGAGAATGTCGGTGACCGTCCGGTTCAAATCGGATCGCATTACCATTTTTTCGAAGTGAATGAAGCTTTGGTGTTTGACAGAGCGCTGGCGCGCGGGTTTCGACTCAATATCCCCGCCGGTACGGCGACGCGATTTGAACCCGGCCAATCACGCAGCGTTGAGCTAGTGGAATACGCCGGAAAAGGCGAAGTGTACGGATTTCAAGGCAAGGTGATGGGCAAGTTATA
>NZ_JCBDGX010000156.1:0-3261 GCF_059834345.1 Vibrio sp. R11-SG3-ISO3-SZ | reverse complement strand
AGGTTAATCACTACTCAACAGGTGGCATGAACAGCACCTAAATATGGTTGTACTCAATCGCAAGATAGCTGTGTGTACATCTTTGACGCTGACATCTGAGTTGCGGCTACGGCGGCAATACTCCAACACTTTGAATACACTGACTGGAAACTTATTACTAAAAACGTTCACTTTGAAGAAGTCGTAGTTAAGCTCCACGTAGTCTTGTAAAAATTGACTAATCGCGTAGTAGATTTGAAGATCTTTAGCGGTAACTATGCCATAGTCCGTTCCTTTCTGACGCCCAGTGACACGCATCTTATCAACCGTGATCGGAGACCAATTCGTGGTGTATGGCATGAACTGCATTTGTTCATCACCAATATAGGGTACCAACTGGTGTAGCGAATCCTCGTAGAAAACGTATGTTTTCATCTGATCAATTTGCTTCTTGGATAGCGTTTTAGTTGGAAGGTTATGAATTGTAATAGCTTCGCGTTGAACCAACTGCGCGGCCCGAGCGGTTTGCTGTGCATTAAGTCGAGGTTCTGTTTTCGTATCGCCGTTAGAAAGTAGCATAGAGGCATTGTCAGCCAGCTGGTTTTTGGAAATTAAAAACTCATAAAGCTTTCGGCGTCGCAATGCCTCATTGTTGATCTTGCTATTCTTGGAGTCATGTTCAAACAAAAAACCATTTTTGCAAAAGTTGGCTAGCTTTAAACGGACAGATCGTTCAGATACTTTAGCACTAGCAGCCAACACTGGAACTCTGATGAAAAGATCGTTACTGCATTCTAATCGATTACTAAAACGGACAGCTGACAAGAAAAGCTTGTAATCAAACTCTGATAATGACGATTCAATTGCCTTGACGCTTTCGCCAACTTCAGGGTCGATAGAACTATCCCCTGCTGTGAAGCAGATGTACTGATGCAACGCTTCAGGGATGATCACTATTGACCCCTGAGCTTCCTCAGAAGCCGGTAGTGTTATGTGCCGTGGCTGAAGCAATAAAGGATCGTTGTCTGTTGTCATGGTCTGAAAAGGTATTCGCTACGATTTCTGACAATGTAATTCAATCTGCCTAGACGATCAAGAATCCACAAGCCAAAGAAAAAATCTCATATTATTATTTTTTATTTTTTAAGGTTTTATCTCTGATCTTTCATCACTGATCTTCTATCTAGAGAGTTATCTACACTGGAAGTGCCATTGCCTATTGGTTAGCTGAGGTCTTGTAAGATCCCCGACAGACTAGCGCTCAAAGTGACCTATTTCTACTTGACTACACTGGTAGTTGGTAAGGCTGAGTTTTGAGCGCCAACGTTAACTACTCTGGAAGTTCGTTAATTAAAACACAAGAAGAGAGTAGAATTCGAACAGTGAGTGTCATCTGAATTCGGCGTAATTGGTAAGTTATCTACACTGGAAGCTAAACTCCATTGGTGTTATATATACTAGCGAGTTGATGATGAATGAATTCACCCTCATAGACTGTTGTTACCAATCAGCCGTTTTTGAGCAAGGTGTCTATATCACTGATATAATGCGATAAATGGAATTTCTAGAGAGCTCTTTCTTCACGGTGAACGTGAAGTCAATCACCTTCAGTGTTAAACGGAACTGCTGAATTATTGACCAAGGATTGTATTGGAAGGAACGCCAAACCCTATTGGAAGGAACGCCAAGTCGTATTGGAAAGAACGCCAAGGGGGGTATTGGAACGATCGCCAGCGTTGTATTGGAAAGATCGCCACACTGTATTGGAACGATCGCCGAGTGAGTATTGGAACGATCGCCATTCAGTATTGGAAAGAACGCCGACGGCGTATTGGAAGGAACGCGGTACTTGTATTGGTAGTGAAATGTCCGCGTATTGGAAGGAACGCCAAATTGAATTGGAATGATCGCCAGTCCGTATCGGAAGAAACGCCAGCTTGTATTGGAATGATCGCCGAGATGTATTGGAAAGATCGCAAAAACGCATCGGAACGATCGCCAAAAAACAGAAAAAACCAGTTAGCAACAGCTTATGCACAGGTTATCATCATATTCAGTGAATAACTAAAAGTTGTTGCTTAAGATCTAAAGTGAGATTCATTTCTTTGCTATGGATCTTTTTATACAAACTTAGATCTTGATCACGAGAGAGAAGAATGACAAACACAGGCGAAGCACTCAGACAGCAGTCACAACCTCTTAGTCTATTGATTGATTTGCATTACAACGGCAGCATTACTAGCTTTGCCAAGGCTAACGAAGTATCCCTAACTCTGGCGAGTCGATGGTTAAAGCAAAAAAGGCAGTGTGTGAAGTTGGCCAATGGGCGATGGGTAGTAAGCAATGGAGTTGCTAAATTTATCGACGCGAAGGTTGCAATTGATCCTAGTGTCCAACAGTGTTTGTTTAGTGAGTTGGTTGCATCAGTCAAAAATCAACTCCAATGCGATGAACTGAAAGCTGTTTTCGAACTCTTCGGCGAGAAGCAAACAACAATGTTTAATTGGTTGAGGGACGAGAGAATGTGTTACAGAGTAACAGATTCAATTTGGTTTATTAACAAGCGCTACAACATTCTCATCGCTGGAGCGTCAGAAGAGCAGGCAACTATTCCTCCCACCAGATTGCTCGGCAGCGATTGAGTGAATCACCATCTAGAAGTGTCGATTTTAATAACCTAAATAGGTTATTTGTTGACGCTGGGTTGTGATGAAGTTATCATATTAATGGAAATCAATTGTGGTTGAAGATATTGAACGCGAGTACAATAGTTCAAAAACTATATATGACGCTACTCTGCAAAAACAAACTCGGAGGATAAGAGGTCTATGCCGAAATTTCATTTGAACGGCTATGTAACCGTATCAGCATCGACAGCGATCGAGGCCGACACTTTAGAAGAAGCCATCAAGAAAGCTGAAAACCTTCCGGTAATGCACTCCACTCAGGCTCACGGTGTCGAAGACGCAGTTTGGGTTGTTGAAGATATGGACGGCTCTGCGCAAGAAATCTACGCAGACGAAGACTAATGGGAAATCTAATGACAAAAGTTGAGCGCGATGTATGGTCGGATGACGATGGAAACCTCACTGCAACCGAAGCAACAAAGCTTGCAAGTGTTGTTCATGATGATGACGCACCCTACGGGTATTGCAAGCATGTGTGGCGTGTGAATGCTTCCACCAATCGTGATGCAATTAAATTGTATCGCCAAGAATTGAAAGCTAACTATTGATTAGAGGGAATAGAAATCATGAAACAAAGTGAAATTTGGGTGCCAAC